>JAFOXT010000062.1 GCA_017425745.1 Clostridia bacterium
GTATTACAAGTGAAATTGTTGCAGATTCGCCCCTTAAACGGCTTTTTGTTATTGCTGAGGATTTTTCTTCAAGACAGCACAAAATCTCCACAAAGGGCATAGAAATGATTGAGGGGATAACGGAAGAGGGCAGGTATGAAATTGAATTTGATTGCTTCAATAAAAAAATAGTATCCATTAAAACTGAAGACACACAATACATATTCCGATGAAAATTTTTTACTGTTACCTCGTTTAAAATGTAGCTTTTCCGGTCAAACTATTTTTACAACAGCTGACCTTCAGGGAGGGATATAAGTGAATATAAAACGAGGAGAAATATATTATGCAGATCTGAGTCCGGTTATCGGCTCGGAGCAGGGCGGAATCAGACCGGTTCTGATTGTGCAGAATGATGTGGGTAATAAATTCAGCCCTACTGTGATTGCGGCCGCAATTACTTCACAGCGCTTCAAAACCAACCTGCCTACGCATATAAAAGTCAACGCCCACGATTGCGGTCTATCAAAGGATTCCGTTGTTCTTCTTGAGCAGGTGAGAACACTTGATAAAAAAAGACTGAGGGAAAAAATGGGTAATCTCGACAAAAACGATATGTATAAAATAGACAAGGCTCTTTCTGTAAGCTTCGGACTTACTACATAAGAGCATAGAAAAAAGAAGCGCCACAAAGTGACGCTTCTTTAAATTATCTGTAATTATTTGTTCTTCTTAGCCTTCATAAAGATAGCACCGATTGCCATGATTACAACGTAGGTGATAAGGTAGAAGAGAACGGGAAGTGAGAATGTGCCGTTTGCCTGAGCTGCCTGATAAGGATAAACACCGTGAGCAAATACAGCGGCAATTACCATAAAGATTGAGCCGATGATTGCAAGTACGGGAGCAATTCTGCCCTTTACAACGCCAAGATCCTTACCGTTAATGAACATCTTAACAAAGATGGGAAGGTACATTGCGTATGTTGTGATGATAGGAAGCTCTGATGAGTCAAATGAGAAGGGTCCGAACCAGGGTTCACCAAGCTGTGAGCCATAGAAGAAGAGGAGCCACAGTCCGCTGATGAAAAGACCGATCATACCTGAGTTTGAGGGCATATTTGTTGCGGGATCAACCTGCTTGAAGATTTCGGGCTTAGGACCTACATCACGAGAAGCAATAGCGTGGAAAGCTCTTGAACAGCCGAGTGTAAGACCGTTGAGAGTACCAAGACAGGAGATTACAACGAATACAAAGAGGAGAGTACCTGCATACTTATTGAATACAGCTGAGAATGCGATTCTTGCACCCTGTTCGCCGCCCTGCATAATTTCAGCGTTTGAAATACCGCCTGCAAGACCGATATAGTATACAATGTAAACACCAACAATAATAAGTGTACCGATTACGAGAGCTTTGGGAAGATTCTTCTTAGCATCCTTAAGCTCAGCGTTGATTGATGTTGCACAAATCCAGCCTTCATAAGCAAAAGCTGTTGCAACAACAGCCTTGAAAAGACCGCTTGTTGTTGAAATGTCTTCGTTAACAACTGTTGTGAAGTTTTCAATAAGAAGTCCGTTTGAAAGACCCTTGATTGTACCTACAATTGCCATAAGGAAGAGGGGAATGAGCTTGATGAATGTTGCTGAAACCTGGAATTTACCTGCAAGCTTCGGAGCAAGAGTGTTCAGCGCGAAAATTGTGATGAGAAGAACACCGGAAATTGTCATACACTGAGGACCGGTGATATCCCAACCGATGAGCACGCAAAGATATCTTGCACTTACCCACGCAAGAACTGATGTAAGAGTGGGGTAGTAGAGAAGTGCGAGGAACCAACCCATAAAGTAAGCATATTTTTTACCTACAAGGGCTTCTGCGTAGTCAACAACACCGCTGACCTTTTCGTATTTGGTTGCGAGAATGGAAAATGCGTAAGCACACATTACCATAATAAGACCGCCGATAATCCATGCAAGAATACCTACAGGAAGATTACCTCCGGTTTCAGTGAGTATTTTCTCAGCCTTGAAGAAAACACCGCTACCGATTACGGTACCGACTACAGTACAGATAGCTGTAAGCAGACCGTATTTTTTGTTAAGCTGGTTAGACATAACGTTTACCTCCATATTTTTTTACTAAAATAGTGAGCATATTATACCTTAAATGAACTTAAAATTCAACACTTTTTGTGAAATATATGTCAAACATATAAAAAAACTGACGCAACAGAAAAAATAATTGAAAACAAATTGTTTATTTTATTGACTTTGAAGCCGATTAGTGATAAACTACATTCGTATAAATATTACTATTGAAGGAGTGTAATTAGTTATGAAGAAGCTTTTAAGCTTACTTTTGGCAGTTATCATGATTTTTTCATGCTGTACAGCTGCCGCAAATGCTCTTTATCTTGAGACTGTAACTGAGAAGGAATATGTCGATAATCTTCTTGAAACAGTTAAAACTACTGAGCACAGTGCTATTACATACGAATCACTTAATCTCGGCGGACTTGTAGGTCAGGATTTCATTGACGCAGTTACCAAGATTGACGCAACTGCCGCAAACGGTGTGGATAACCTTATTTATACCGACTCAATCGGCAGACCTATTCTTGACCCTGATGAGAATCCTATTTATAAGGATTACAAATATGTTGAAAAGGTGACCTCAAAGAAGGAAGTACTCGGTATTCCTCTTGACTTTGTTTATAATAACCGCGGTCCCTTATTTACTGATAATATTACCGCTAATCCCAATCTCAAGACAGTAATTGACGAAATCAAGGTTAACACAAGAAACAGAAAGTTTGCTGCTTCTCTTGAAGCTCTTGCAGACCTTGAGGTTATGCTTGGTATTGACGATGCTCCTGTCGGAGAAGAAGAGGAAGCAGTACGCGAGCTCAGAAGACTTGCTGACAACATCAGACTCAACCTTGAGGAAAAGAAAATCGATCCCGTAATTGAAGATGTTGACACAATCAGAGGCAAGCTCGATATCAAGACTGCTGATATTACTCTTCTTTTCGGTAATGTAAATATGTTCCTTCTCAGAATGATGAAGTCACGTTACTCAGACTTCAGATTCTATACACAGAAGAACGCTGTTAAGTGCATCAACTACATCGGTAACCTCTTCTACCGTAATTTTAATAATCTTCCTGAAAACTTCCCCTTGTTCACAAACAACGACTATGTTTACAGCAAGGACGGCAAAGATTATGTTGACGAAGACGTTTTCTTCCAGAGAGTTGCTGAGCATTCAAAGCTTATTGACCTTATCCAGACAAACTGGGTAGATTACGGTGATGCAAGAGCTAATTACAAGGTTCTTCTTAATCTCATCGGTATTACTGATGAATATCTCCTTCCCAGTGAATATTACAGAGGCGATAAAATTGCTCCCGCAATTCTTAAGGTTTTATTTACAAGAATTATGGGTGAAGGACCTCTCGCTGTTGTAACAGGTCTTCTTGATTCACTTTCAAAGGCATACCTTATTGAATATTACACTCCTATCAAGCTTCTCTTCAGCCAGAAGGCAGGCCTTATAAGTGAGGAAGAGCTCAAGACTCTTGACGGACTTCTTAACCTTATCATCAACGACAACGATAAGGGCAACCTTAACAAGTTCCAGTTTGCTCCTCTTCCTGAAGCAAGACTTGCAATTGCAGAAAACAAGTCAGAATTCTATCTTACACTTCTTATTTACTTCAATCTCAACGCACATTACCTCAACAATGAAAATGTAATTGATAACTTTGTTCTTAAGTATATCACAAACAACGGCAGTATTTCAGGTGAAGATACTGTTGACGAAGAAGGCAAAACGGTCTACAGCGATAAGAGAAGACTCGAGAATATTATCAACGGTATCTGCGGTGACAATATCGGAGCAATTTTCACAGATATTACTCTCGCTGAGCTTATGATGGAAAACATTCTCGGTAAGCCCGAAGAGTTCAAGAGCAATATCGGTGAAGCGATTGCAAGAATGATCAAGAAAATTGCTGACTGGTTCCAGATGTGGATTGACATCTTTACCGGCAAGCTTGAATTCGGTGCAGGCGCATTTGATTAATTAAAAAAAGAGAAATAACCCTCAGTAGTTGCTGAGGGTTTTCTTGCGAAATATAACAGTGAAGAAGGTGTTACGGTGAAAATTGCAATAATCGGTGGCGGTGCCTCCGGTCTTGCCGCAGCTATTGAAGCTTCTCTTAAGGCCAGAGAAAGAAAAATAAAGGCTGACATTACGGTTTTTGAAGCAAAGGACAGAATTGGCAAAAAGCTTCTTGCAACCGGTAACGGCAGATGCAATATGACAAATCTCAACGATAACATCAGATATTTCGGCGACTGTGAATTTGCTTCGGCAGTGCTGAAAAAATTCAGCGTACAGAGTAACCTTAAGTTTTTCTCCGATATGGGGCTTTTTACGAAAAGCGATGAAGAGGGCAGAGTTTACCCTCTCAGCAATCAGGCCTCAGGTGTTCTTGATGCACTTCGTTTTGAGTGTGAAAGACTTGGGGTTAAATTTGTAACCGAATATGAAATAAAAACAATTACCGCTAAGGGAAATACGTTCCTTCTTAACGGCAAGGAAGGCTATAACAAGGTTATTCTTGCCTGCGGTTCAGCGGCACAGGTTAAATCCTTTAACGGCTATGACCTTCTTAAAAGTCTCGGACACACTGTAACAAGGCTCGCCCCTTCACTTACAAAGCTTACAGTTGCTGACTCTCAGAAGTTAAGAGTGCTTAAGGGTATCAGGCACCGATGTGATCTCACTCTTTACATTGAAGGTAAGCTTATAACTAAAGAAAAAGGCGAACTTCTTTTTGCTGATTACGGCCTTTCGGGTATTGCAGTTATGCAGCTTTCTTCCTTTGTTGCAAGACATTTTATGTATAATAAGAGCATGCCAAAGGTTAAAATTGACCTTGTGCCTGATTACAGTGCAGATTTTATTTCTGAAACACTTTTTGCGATGGTTAAAAGAAATCCTGAGGGTTCAGCAGGTAATCTTCTTCTCGGCTTTATGCCTAAAAAAGTCGGTGAAGCGGTTATGAAGGACTGCGGAATAAAAAAGGATTCTCCGATGAAAAGTCTCAGAGAAAGAGATGTTTTTAAGCTTTCACAGACTGTTAAGGCGTGGGAGCTTGAAATTAACGGCACAAAGGATTTTTCCGATGCTCAGGTTGTGTCAGGCGGCGCAGATTGCAAAGAGTTTTACAGTGATACACTTATGTCAAAAAAGCATAAGGGTCTTTACTGCTGCGGTGAGCTTCTTGATGTTGACGGTCCTTGCGGCGGATATAATCTTCAGTGGGCGTGGTCAAGCGGAAGGCTTTGCGGTGAAAGTGTAATAACAGGTGATATTAAATGATAAGAATTAATGAAATAAAAATGAGTCTTGACAGCAGTAAAGAGGATTTATATGCCTCCTGCTCAAAAATTCTCAAGCTCAAAAGCGAACAGATAAAATCAATTACAATAATGCGTCAGAGTGTTGACAGCAGAAAAAAGGATAATGTGTTTTTCTGCTACACCGTTGATGTTGAAGTTATTGGTGACGAAGAAAAAATTGTTAAAAGAATAAACTCAAACAAGCTTCAGATAGTTGAGCCTTATAGCTACGAAATGCCTGAAAACAAAAGAAAGAGTGCCTTCCGTCCTGTTGTTGTGGGCTTTGGCCCTGCAGGAATTTTTGCAGCTCTTACTCTTGCAAGGGCAGGTCTTAAGCCCCTTGTTATTGAACGAGGCAGAGACGTTGATGCACGAACAAAGGATGTAAACCTCTTTTTCACAAAGAGTATTCTCGATGAAACCTCAAACGTTCAGTTCGGCGAAGGCGGTGCAGGTACTTTTTCAGACGGTAAGCTTACAACGGGCATTAAAAGCACACTTTGCCGTAAGGTGTTTATCGAATTTTTTGAGCACGGTGCTCCCGAGGAGATTCTTTATTCAGGTAAGCCCCATATCGGCACTGACAAGCTTCCCGGTGTAATTAAGAATATGCGAGAGGAAATTATTTCTCTTGGCGGTGAAGTCAGATTTGAAGCAAAGCTTACTGATATTATTGTGTATAACTCAAGCATTCAGGGCGTAACCTTTGAAGAAAAGGGCAGAAGCATTGACTTTGAAACCGACACAGTTATTCTTGCTGTTGGTCATTCGGCTCGTGATACAGTTAAAATGCTTTACAGAAAGGGCATTCAGATGATTCAGAAGCCTTTCTCTGTTGGTGCAAGAATTGAACATCCCAGAGAGCTTATTGATAAGGCTCAGTACGGCTCTTTTGCAGGTCACAAGGCTCTTGGCGCTGCTGATTATAAGCTTGCTTGTCACGGAAAGCACGAAAGAGGTGCTTATACCTTCTGTATGTGTCCCGGCGGTACAGTTGTTGCCGCAACAAGTGAGCAGGGCGGTGTTGTTGTAAACGGTATGAGTGAATGGGCACGAGATAAAGAAAACTCAAACTCAGCACTCCTTGTTAATGTTTATCCCGAGGATTTCCCCAGTGAAGATGTACTTTCAGGCTTTGAGCTTCAAAGACAGATGGAGCAAAAGGCGTTTATTCTCGGCGGCGGTGACTTCAGAGCACCTGCACAGCTTGTAGGCGATTTTCTTAACGACAGAAAATCAACAAAGCTTTCATTTGTTAACCCAAGCTGTCCAACGGGTGTAACTCCTACCGATATCAGACAGGTGCTTCCTAAAAAGGTAACCGATACAATGGCTGAAGCAATTGTTATGATGGATAAAAAGCTTAACGGCTTTGCTCTGCCTGATGCAGTGCTTACGGCTCCTGAAACAAGAAGCTCATCACCCGTAAGAATTCTCCGTGACGATATTTATCAGACCAACGTAAGAGGACTTTATCCCTGCGGTGAAGGTGCAGGCTATGCAGGCGGTATTGTTTCTGCCGGTGTTGACGGAATCAAGTGCGCACACGCAGTGCTTGGTGATGAAAGATAAAAAAATTAAGACTACAAACTTTAACCGGTTTGTAGTCTTTTTATATTTAATTACGCATTCCAGAATTTTCTGTCAAGGCTTCTGTATTGAACTGCTTCAGTAATATGAGGCACTTCAATTGTTTCACTGCCCTCAAGGTCAGCGATTGTTCTTGCAATTCTGAGAATTTTATCATAAGCTCGTGCTGATAAATCCATACTTTCAAAGCATCGTTCAAGAATTTTTTTGCCTGCTTCAGTGAGCTTACAGAATTCTGCAGTCTGTGACGGAGTCATTTTTGCGTTGCATGTAACGGGCGTACCCTTGAAGCGCTCTGTCTGGATTTTTCTAGCCTTGTCAACTCTCTTTTTGATTTCGGCTGAGCTTTCACCTTTTTCTTCGCTTGAAAGCTTGCTGAATTCAACCTGAGGCACCTCAACGTGAATATCAAGTCGGTCAAGAAGAGGTCCGCTGACTTTTGCCATATATTTCTGAGGTATACCTTTTGCACAGGTACACTTTTTTGTGGGATGACCGAAGTAGCCGCAGGGACAAGGATTCATAGCGCAGACAAGCATAATCTCGCAAGGATAGGTCAGTGAGCCTGAAACACGTGAAATTGTAATTTTGCCGTCTTCAAGTGGCTGACGCATAGCTTCCATTGAAACCTTTGAGAATTCAGGAAGCTCGTCAAGAAACAGTACACCGTGGTGAGAAAGGCTTATTTCACCGGGTCGTGGAATTCTGCCGCCGCCTGAAAGTCCTGCAGTTGAAATTGTGTGATGTGGTGCACGGTAGGGTCTTGACCTTATAAGTGAAACGTTATCGGGAAGGTCACCCGAAATTGAATATATTTTTGTAACATCAAGGCTTTCTTCAAAGGTCATATCGGGAAGAATTGAAGGAAGTCGTTTTGCAAGCATACTTTTACCTGAGCCGGGAGGGCCGATCATAAGCAGGTTGTGACCGCCTGCAGCAGCAATTTCAAGGGCGCGCTTTGCCTGAAACTGTCCTTTTACATCGGAAAAATCAGGGATAAAGCCCGGGTCTGCTCTATATTCGTATTGGGAAGGCTGAACAATAAACTTGTTGATTTTTTCCTTACCTGTAAGGTGGTCGTGAAGCTGACGCACATTTTTAACGGGATAAATGTCAATTCCTTTTACAACGCTTGCTTCAACAACATTTGCAACGGGCAGATAAATTTCCTTTATGCCAAGCTCCTTTGCCTTGATAACCATAGGCAGCGCACCTTTAACCTTGCGTACCTTACCGCTGAGGGAAAGCTCACCGAAAAATGCCGAGTCCTTAAGCTCACAGCTTAACTGACCTGATGCAGCAAGAAGAGCAACAAGTATCGGAAGGTCATACATCGGGCCTTCCTTTTTTATATCTGCAGGTGTGAGATTAACCGTTACTCTGCCGTCAGGATAATAAAATGCAGAGTTTTTCATTGCAGAACGTACTCTGTCTCTTGATTCGCTTACAGCTGTATCAGGCAGACCTACAAGGTCAAATCTTGGCATACCTCTTTCAATGGAGGCTTCAACGCCGACCTCAAAGCTGTTCATTCCTAAAATGCCGATACTGTTAACCCTGACAAACATTTTCTTCATCCTTTATTTGTTTATTAAGTAAAATTATACTACATAGAGTAGAATTTGTAAATGTGTTATTCGGTAATTTTTGCTCCTTTATAAAAATGCAGAAGAATATCTCTGTAGCTGAAGCCCTGACGTGCCATATAGTCTGCACTGTACTGACTCATTCCTACACCGTGGCCTCTGCCGTAAACTGTAAAGGTGATGTCTGAATCATCTTCGGTTATATCAAAATACGGACTTTTAAGGCTGAAGATTTCTCTTATCTTATTTCCGTCTGTATATGAAGAACCGATTTTAATTTCTTCAGGATAACCGCTTTTTGTTTTATTAGTAACTTCAATAAGCTTTCCGTTTTCTGAAGAAGCTGATATACCGTTTCTTTTTAAAAGCGCTGAAGCTTCCTTTTTTGAAAAGCTTATTTCCTCACTGTATTTCGGAGAAAGCTTATCACCCGGAGCAGTAACAGAGGTATGACAGGGGACTTGCTTTTTGAAAATAACCTCAGAATTTTCTGTGCAACCGGGAGAAATTGCGTGATAAACCGCAGGCACCGTTTCACCGTTACAGACAAGATATTCGCCGTAAACACTGCTCACGGCATCGGTGATTTTCTTTTTATAAACCTCGTAATCCTTTCCCCACAGAGCTTTAAGCTCATCATCGGTTTTATATTCCTGATGAATGCTTCCATCTGTGATTGTATCAGTGCCCTTTTCTCTCAGGTATTTCTGATAGGTATAGGCTGCAACGGCCTGAGCTTTAAGTGCCTCTTCTTCAAAGGAGGCAGGCATTTCGGCTGCAACTGTACCCACAATATAGTCAAAAAGCTCCAATTCTGCCGTTTTTTCTTTCTTGGCGTCAGTTATCATAACTGTGCTGTCGGTGGGCTTTTCGGGTGCGTTTTCTTTGAAAATTCTGCTTGCAGAGATAAATGGAAAGAAAAACATAACCAATGAAAGAAGCAAAGTGATTACCGCATAGAGTTTCATAACCAAACAATCCTTTAAATTAATAGATTTTATATTGACTTTATAATTTGTATGTTATAAAATATAATGAAATTCTTAATAATGAGTTACTATATCCAAATTTACGGGAGGAAAGAAATAATGTATGATAAGATAAACCCGATTTCACCCGAATTGCTTGAAAAAATGAGCGAAAAAATTGAAAAGAAAAGTCAGATAGATCTTGACCAGTTCTGGAAATACGGTGTTAAAAGAGGTCTTCGTAATCCTGACGGTACAGGTGTAATGGCAGGTCTTACAAAAATCTGTACAGTAGAGGGCTACTATATTGAAGACGGTGAACGTGTTCCCAAAAACGGCGTTCTTAAATACAGAGGTCTTAACATAAACGAAATTATAGAGGCTTGTGAAAGGGAAAACCGTTTCGGCTTTGAGGAGGTTATATACCTTCTTATGTTCGGCACACTTCCCACAAAAAGTCAGCTTGACCTTTTCAAGGAAACACTTGCACTTTGCCGTGATCTTCCTGATAACTATATTGAAGACGTGCTTATGAAAAACGCTTCTATGGACGTAATGAACAAGCTTGCAAGATGCGTTCTTACTTCTTATTCCTTTGACGAATATCCCGATGATATTTCAATCAATAATGTTCTTCGTCAGTCTGTTCAGATTATTGCTCAGCTGCCCGTTATGATGTGCTATGCTTATCAGGTTAAGAGAATGAAATTCTACGGCAAGAGCATGTACTTCCACCCGGAAAAGAAGGAGCTTTCAACTGCAGAAACAATTCTCCGTTCAATCCGTTCAGATAAGAAGTTCACTGATGAAGAGGCTAAGCTTCTTGATATCTGTCTTATTCTTCACGCAGAGCACGGCGGCGGTAACAACTCAACCTTTACAACACGAGTTCTTACCTCAAGCGGTACAGATACATATTCAGCAATTGCGGCGGCTATCGGCTCACTCAAGGGCAGACGCCACGGCGGTGCAAACATCAAGGTTACCAATATGGTTAACGAGATAACAGAAAACGTTGAGGATATTACCGACGAAAAACAGGTTGCTGAATATCTTGAAAAGATTATACGCAAAGAAGCAGGTGACGGCTCAGGACTTATTTACGGTATGGGTCACGCAGTCTATACACTCTCTGACCCCAGAGCAGTTATCCTTAAGAGAAAGGCAAAGGAATTTGCTTACAGATCCGGCTTTGAAAAGGATTACGAGCTTATTGCAAGCATTGAAAGACTTACTCCTGAGGTTTACAGAAAAGTAAAGGGTAAGAACAAGATAATGTGTGCAAACGTTGACCTTTATTCAGGTCTTATTTACAAGATGCTCGGTATTCCCGGTGATCTTTACACTCCGCTTTTTGCAACTGCAAGAATTGCGGGCTGGTGCTCACACAGAATGGAAGAGCTTCTTACAGGCGGTAAGATTATCCGTCCTGCTTATAAGAATATTGCACTGCCCAAGAAATATGTTCCTATGGATGAGCGTATCGAAAACTATTCTCAGATGTCAGATTACATTCCCTCTGACCAAAGAGTTTATGATTTAAATAAGGAGGGTTAAGCTTATGAAAATCAAGGGTACTCAGACCTCGTTTACTTTAAGCGATTTTTCAAAAATTCTCGGAATTTCAACTGCTGTTGCCATTGTTCTCAGAGCAATTCAGATGGCAAAATTCATTGACAACGAAACAGGCTTTGCAACAGGCGGAAAGGCTTTCAGCGTTGTACTTATTTTAGTGATTATTGCAACTGTTCTTGCTTTTGTTGTAAAAGCGTTTTTAAGCGCTGAATCAGAAAAAATTCAGCTTCAGGGTGTGAAAAGCAAGTCACTCGGTACAGTAACTGCACTTTTTTCACTTTCACTTCTCTTTGACTTTGTTTCAGGCTTTACTGCAGGCGGTGAGGTTTCAGCTGACCTTAAGGGTCTTATGCTTACCGGTACAATGCCGAGATTTTTACAGAGCTTTTTCGCTCTTTTTGCAGCCTTCTATTTCCTTATACTTGCAAAGGATTTTCTTAAGGGAAAGGCTGACGCTTCAAAGCACAGAGTGCTTGCAATTATGCCCGTTTGCTGGGCAGGCTTCAGAATGATCTGCCGTTTTGTAAGACAGATAAGCTTTGTTAAGGTTTCTGACCTTTTCTTTGAGCTTGTTATGCTTGCGTTTATGCTTATCTTCTTTATGGCTCTTGCTCAGGTTATAAGCGGTGTTTACAGCGACGGCTTCCAGTGGAGAATTCCTGCCTTCGGTGCTTCAGCTGCTCTTATTGCCGGTATGCTCAGTGTGCCCAGACTTATCTTTACCTTTGTGGGTTATGAGTCATACATCAATCCTCAGCACACCTTCCAGATTACAGACCTTGCATTTTTTGCCTTTGTAATCGTGCTTGCTGCTACAGCCTTTAAAAATATCAATCCGTACACTGCTTACGATGAAGAAAACGGAGAAGAATAATGAATCTTTTTCTTGAAAACTTAATTTCTGCATCCACTCAGGTAGGTATGCTCTATGTAATGGTTGCTGCAGGCTTTATCTGTGATAAAACAGGTCTTTTCAGTGAAGAAACAGCAAAAAAGGTAGTAAGACTCCTTTTATATTTCATTACACCGTGTACTCTTGTGAATGCTTTTTCAAACATTGAAAATACACCTGAAAATGTAAAGAAATTTGCAGTTTCATTTCTGATTGCAACTGCTACTCACGTAATTGCAATTCTTGTGAATGCTCCCTTTTACAGAAATAAGGACAGTGAAACCGGCTGTATTTATAAATTTGCTTCAATTTACGGCAACGTAAGCTTTATGGCGCTTCCTCTTGCTCAGGCTATTTTAGGGGATGAGGGCACATTCTACTGTGCAAACGGTGTGCTTGTTTTCAATGTTGTCAACTTCGCTCACGGTGCTATTCTTATGGGCAGAGGCGACGAAAAGAAGATTAACCTTAAAAATCTTCTTATGAATCCCGGTGTTGTATCCTTTGTAATCGGTCTTCCCATTTTCCTTCTTGGTATAAAGCTTCCTTACATTGTAAGCGAGCCTCTCAGAATGATGGCGGGACTCAACAGCCCAACTGCAATGCTTATTTTCGGTACATACCTTGCACACACTGACCTTAAGTCTATGTTTACTGATAAAAACATCTACCGCACAGCTTTTATGAAGCTTCTTGTGGTGCCTCTTCTCTGTCTTGGCATTTATTATCTCTGCGGTGTTACGGGCGTGCTTCTTACTGCAAGCATTATCACTGCCTCGGCACCCTCAGCAAACAACACCTTTATGCTGGCAACAAGATATGAAAGAGATACAAGCGTTGCTTCAAAAACTGTTGCGCTTGTCAGCTTTATTTCAGTGCTTACTATACCCGTTATGATAGCGCTTACTCAGCTTACCTGGTAAGCTCATAACAAATCCCGATGAAAGGGGATAAATTATGGACACTGTTCTTGTAAAATTTGCAGGTATTGCTTCGGAATTTGAGGTATCAAAAATTCTTGACCTTGGTTTTACTGAGGTAAGATGGTACGGAGCGATAATTGCTTTCGGCTTTCTTCTTGCCGTGCTTTTCGGCGGAAGAACAGCTTATGTATGGAATATCAATCTTGACAAAATGATTGACGTGCTGATTTTCGGCACAATCGGTGCAATTATCGGTGCAAGAGGATATTATGTAATCTTCAAGTGGGACTATTACTCTCAGCATCTTTCGGAGATACCGAAAATATGGGAGGGCGGTCTTGCAATATACGGCGGTATAATAGGAGGTATCCTATGTGCCTATATTGTTTGTAAAATTGAAAAAATGAACTTCTGGAATCTGCTTGATATGGTTGGTATAAGTCTTCTTATCGGTCAGGGTATAGGCAGATGGGGCAATTACGCTAACCAGGAGGCCTTTGGCGGAATCACCTATAAAAACTGGGGTATGATGAGTGATACGGTTGTGACATATATCGCAGCGAATAAAAGCGAATTCGGCCTTGAGGGTGTAGAAAATGTTGCAGAATATATTGCAGAAAATGACCTTTATGTTCACCCTACATTCTTCTATGAATCCGTCTGGTGTATTCTCGGCTTTTTTGTGCTTTATATAATTCTTAAAAAGTTCCGTAAATTCAGCGGTCAGCTTTTCCTTTGCTACGGCTTGTGGTACGGTGCTGAAAGACTTATTGTTGAAGGAATGAGAACAGACAGCCTTTATATCGGCAACACAAATCTCAGAGCCTCACAGCTTCTTTCACTCATGATTGTTGTTGTATGCGGTGTGCTGCTTGTTGCTCTTACAATAAAATTCACTAAAAATCCCAAGCCCATTGAGGGCGTTGATTATCTGCCGCCTATGAACGAAAAGGAAAAGCTCAACTACGAGAAAAAGCTTCTTCGTCAGGCAAAGGGCAGAGAGAGAAGAAAAAGAATAAAAATGAAGCTTGGAATAAAAATCAAGGAGGAAAATACCGATGTACAAACTGATTGACGGTAAAGAGGTTTCAAACCACGTTAAAACAAAAGTAAGAGAAGAGGTTGATGCTCTTAAGGAAAAGGGTATTGAACCCGCTCTTGCAGTTATTATTGTTGGTAACGACCCTGCTTCAAGAGTATATGTAAACAACAAAAAGAAGGCTTGTGAATTTACAGGTATGCGTTCGGTTGAATACGCAATGCCTGAAGAAACAACTGAAGAAGAGCTTCTTTCTGTAATAGATAAGCTCAACGCTGACGACAGCATCAACGGTATTCTCTGTCAGCTTCCCGTACCTAAGCACATCAGTGAAAAGGCTGTAATTGAGCGCATTTCAGCAAAGAAGGATGTTGATGTATTTTCAGCTGAAAACGTTGGTAAAATGTGGCAGGGTGACTATGATATGGCTTCCTGCACACCTATGGGTGTTATTGAGCTTCTTGACTACTACGGCATTGATGTCTGCGGTAAAAACTGCGTAATTATCGGCAGAAGCAACATTGTGGGTAAGCCTATGGCTTCACTTCTTCTTGAAAGAAGTGCAACTGTTACAATCTGTCATTCAAGAACAAAGAACCTTTCTGAAATCACTTCAAAGGCTGACCTTATTGTGGCAGCCGTAGGCAGAGCTAAATTTGTTACTGCTGATATGGTAAAGGAAGGAGCAATTGTTGTTGACGTTGGTATCAACAGAAACGATGACGGCAAGCTTTGCGGTGACGTTGATTTTGAAAACGTAAAGGATAAGTGTGAATTCATAACTCCCGTACCCGGTGGCTGCGGTCCTATGACAATTGCAGTGCTTATGAAAAATACTCTTCTTGCTTGTAAAAAGCAGAACGGTATTATATAAAAAATCAAGACGTAAAGGAGAAAGAATATGAAAAAGATTTATCTTGGCAGAGATAAAAAACTCAGCGGTGTTTGCGACGGAATCGGCAAAGGGCTTAACATTGACCCCACATTTATAAGAATTATCTTTGTTTCACTTGCTCTTATGACTGCTGTCGTACCCGTGCTTATTGCTTACATTGTTTGCGCACTTGTACTTACTCAGCCTCCCGAGGGTTATGTAGAGGTTGAAAATTCCTACAAAAAAATCACAAAGGGCAAGGAGAAGAAAATCAGCGGTGTATGCGACGGTATTGCAAAATACTTCGGAATTGATGCAATGATTGTAAGACTGATTTTTGTTGCTCTCACTCTCTGGATAGGCGGCGGTATTATGGCTTACATTGTATGTATGATTATGATTCCCGACGAAGCTCAGGAAGTTAATGTATGACATATATAATAAACACTAAGGATTTTGACGAGGATTTATGGCGCAAAATCAGAAAATGCGAAAAAGAGGTTTCGCCCGGTATAATCAACCAATCCTCAAAAAATCACTCCCTTCTCGGACGGGTGCTGCTTTCCTTTATTCTTCATAAAAGCGGGAAAGATGAAAGACTGGTTTTTACTTACGGCAGTAACGGAAAGCCATATTTAAAAGACGGCAGAGCATTCTTCAACATCAGCCACAGCGGTGACTATGTTGTCTGCAGCGTTTCTGAAAGTGAAATCGGCTGCGATGTGCAGACCGTAACTAAGTATAACCCGAGAATAGCGGCAAGGTTTTTCACTGAAAAGGAAGAAGCATTTCTTTTGAAAAGTGAAAATCAGCCCGGGGATTTTACACGTCTATGGACACTTAAAGAGAGTGTTCTCAAAAAAACAGGCGAGGGCATTACGGGAGGACTTGATTCCTTCTGCTTTGCCGACAGTCTTAAGGAAAATGACTTTATAAAGTTCGGCTATCATTTCAGAGTGAGGGAGCTTATTGGTGCTTTTATCGCTGTATGCTCCGACACTGAAGAAGATGATTTTACCGAAATCAATAAAGAAGAAATTGAAAAATTCACGGAATTAATTCTGAAAGGAGAACTTTAATGGAAACCATCAAGTATCTCAAAAGTAA
>JAFOXT010000063.1 GCA_017425745.1 Clostridia bacterium
CAATGTCAATATCGTACAAGGCTCGATGCTTTGTACGATTTTATTAATATTGATTTTAAATCAATTATATTACATTTTATCTCTTTACTAAGGATATTGTTGTTCTTGTGCGTTTATCGACAGTCTTACTCCGTATATTTCTATACGGAGTAAGGCGATATATTTTATCTCATTGCTTTGATTAAGGTTACAAATGTTGAAAGCACTGATTTTGCAAGAGTAAGCTTATCCTTGAGTGCATCCTTTTTGCTGTGTGATTCCACAACGGGAGGCTTGCCCTTAAGCTCGTTCCAGGTGATTTCAATGGGCTTAAGAATTTTACCAACCTGAATGTCAGGATTTTCTGTAGCAAACTCAAAAATTCTTACCATTTTGTTATAGAATACAGTAAGGTCGTATGCTGCCTGCTGTTCCTTTCTGAACTCAAAGTTGAAGTCAAGTCCTCCGTCAGAAGCGCGGTGGCTTACTGTAAGATAGAGAGGAATCATTGTAGCACCGTTGTTATACCAAACAGCTCTGAGAGAATCCTTCATTTCGTCATCGATGCTTGTGAAAGGTACGTGGGGCTGATATGAAAGGCCAAAGCTGTCATAGGTTGAGTCAAACTTAGCATCCTTGGACATAGACTTGTGTCTTTCTTTAAGGGTTTCAAGGAAGGAAAGCTTTGCGTGTGAATACATTTCATTCTGAATTGCTGAAATTTCTTCAACCGCTTCACAGAAAGTAGTTTCGGGCTTGATAATACTTCTCATAGGAAGGAAATTGATTCGAAGACCGCCTGACTTCTTTTCTTCAATTGTTCCGCGTCTGTTGATAATCATTTTGAATGAAACATCTTCCTGATTGTCATTGAAGCAGGAAAGGGCAGTACGTACACCCATTGAAATTACAGAGAAGATTGAAAGATTCTTTTCAGCACAAAGTGCAAAAATCTTGTCGCTGAGCTCTTTGCTCATACTGAATCTTATTGCATCAGCATCGGGAAGACCTGAATGAATGTCGGCAAAACGACGGTCGGGGAATTCCTTCTGCTGCTTCTTAAGTCTGTTATCAAGCATAAAGTCTGTGAAAATAGGCTCGCTTGTTTTGGCGAGTGAATCATACCAATATTGTCTGTCAGTTTCGTGCTGCTCAGAAGTCTGGTATGCAAGCTCCTTTTCAAGTGCGGGAATATACGGACGCATAGGCTTGGGATAAGCTGTACCCTGAGTTCTGTGCTTGTATATTTCAAAGATATCGTTAACAAAAATCTTAAGTGAATAAGCATCCATTGCAAGGTGGTGTAATCTCATAAAGATGCCGTTGTAGCCGTCTTTGAATTTTACAAGAAAAATCTTGTGTACTTCGCAGTTGAACATAGGAATAGTTTTTCTTGAAAAAGCAAGGAGAGTATCCTGAGCCTCGTCGATTGTCATATTGCTGAGATTCCAGTCTTCAACAAGAAGCTGACTTCTTTCGGTAACGTACTGGTGAAGCTGAAGCTTTTTACCCATAATAAAACGAAGACGCATTGTGTCACAGCGTCTTATAGCTTCATAAATTGAAGCCTTCATTTCGCCCTTGTTAAACTCACCCTTCCAATAAACACCGCAACCGATGTTATTTACGGGATAACCTGAGCCGTATTTAAGAGACATAAGATACATCATCTGCTGAGAGTTGGTGATAGGGTAGGCATTTACTACTGTGCCGTCTGAAAGTTTCTTTTCAATCATCGTTTCAACCGCCTTTAACAAATTAATTAAATTCAAAAATAAAACCTATACTAAGATAAACATAATTAATTGTTAAATAATTGTGTAACTATGAATTTTTTGTAACTTTTACAACATAACGATGTATTTCTAACTCGGTGTGCGATTTTTTAAGACATATTTTAAATAAGTGTCTTTTTTAAGACAAAAATCTGTAAAAACAAAGATATGATATCAAATTAAGCTTTGTGTTTTAAATTCTTCAGCGGTAAAACAAATATATTATACTCTTTTTTTCATAAGACCGTGCTTGTTGCAGTAAATATAAAGATAGCCTCTGCCACGAAGCTGAATTCTTGCTTCTGCATTGCTCTCGGGGTAAAATTTAACAAATTGAACTCTGTCAGTGGTTACATAAGCTATAAAGGATATGAAATGTTTTTTGCTCATTTCGTGGTTGACAGTTATAAATTTTTCATCTTCAACATCTTCAATAGTTACAGTGTGGTCACTGTCAGCTTCCTCAGCTTCAAGGGGCGGAAGAGTTATACCGCAGCAGCTTATAACTGCTTCACCGGTTGTGCGTACAATATTGCCGCATACTGGACAAACATAAAACTTTGAAAACAGTATATTTGCTGAAGAATTTTTATTTATTACAGTTTCTCCGGACATAAGCTCCATTACAGAAACTCCAAGCGCCTGACTTAAAGGCTCAATAAGTGTTATATCGGGCAGACCCTTGGCGGTTTCCCATTTCGAAACAGCCTTACTGCTCACTCCGATTTTTTCGGCAAGCTGAAGCTGAGTCAGACCCTTTGCCTCACGAAGCTTTTTTATTGTTGCACCCGTTATATAAGTATTCATCTTAATCTCTCCTTCGGTGTTATAGCTTTATTATAGCTGTCAATTCATAAAAACTCAACCTACGGATGGTGGAGTGAAAATAGATGCCGATACAGATACAGCAAAAAGGCGTAACAATATAAAAGCCGTGCAAAGCTTAATGCGATGCACGGCTTTATGTGTTAATCAACAGTCAGTGGAAAAATCTACCTCATATTTATCGTTTATGAGAATATAATTGACCTTGTGTTTTTGCGCAAGCGTCAGAAACTCTGCATTATCCCTGAGAAGACTTTCCATAGTACAATAGCTGTCATCAAGGCGTTTTTCGATTATGTCAGCATACTTTCTGATGTCTTCAAAGTGATTTTTAATGTAATCCTCACTGAATA
>JAFOXT010000064.1 GCA_017425745.1 Clostridia bacterium
GTTAGGAGTACTCTTCATAAACTCGTAAGCAGGAGTATCAATCTTGCCGATTGAATCTGTTACGATAAGATATGATTCGAGTGATACATAGTGAACTGTGGGGCCATAGATATCCTTATGAGCTGTGTAAAGGTCATAAGCAAGGTTAATCTGAGTTTCTACTCTAGCATTAAGAACTGCATATGCATGATCCATATAGCTGAGCATATCATCCTTAACACCGTCAAAAAGAATTTCTGCAACTTCAGGGCTGAGACCTGATGCCATACCGTCAATGAGATTTCTGAGCTCAGCATACCAGTTGTCATAATACTTAAGAGCTGCAAGAAGATCTGCTGTGTCCTGTGAAGGAACGTTGGGCTGAACTGAAGAGAAGAATTCTCTGTATTTAGGAGTATACGCATCGTTATAGTTAGCCGCTGTTGAAAGGAATACAAGGTGGTTATAAAGAGCTTCTACTCTGCCGAAGAAATCAGCACCTGCTACTTCAGCAATAACTGCCTTGTCAAGAGTCTTAAGTGTGTTATAATCCTGTTCAACAATAAGGCAAGCTGCCCATGCTGTGTTGTAGTTAAGTCTTTCTGCGTCGTTGTCGTTATCAACATCTTCGATTGTCCACTTGTTTTCATAAGCATTAAGATGTTCGTTAATAGCATCTAACTTCTCTTCAACAAGAAGACGTGTGTAAGCTGCGTTGATTTCAGCAATTTTTGCATCAACTTCAGCAGGATTGAAATCGTAGGTTGCAAGAATGTCAGCCTTGTCTGCATCGCTGAGACCCTTATAGCTTGCATAAGCTTCTTCAAGAGCTGCAAGGTGACCTGCGAGCTGTGTTGAATTGTATGAAGAATAATCAACATCCATAAGTCCGTTAATTGTATCAATTATCTTCTGGAAGCCAAGGAAGATAAGAGCTTCTTCAATATTCTTCACTGTTCTTGCATAGGGATAACCGCCGAGGTACTTGTTATAAACCTCTGTACCGAAAGCAGCTTCAGCCTTTGCTTTCTTATCCTTGATATCTGAAAGAATTTTATTAAGTGATGTTTCATCACTATTGAGTGCAAGAACACCGTTCTTATCAGTTGTTGCAAAGTAACTCTTGTAGGTGTTACTGAAAGCTGTCTGAGCAGCTTCAAGAGTTGACTTGTCGATAGTTGCAGTTGCATTTGACTTGGGAGCTACAGTCTGAGCTTTACCTGACTGGTCCTGAATAGCCATATGGTATTTGGTGCCATCTTTAGTCTGACAGTCTGAACTCTTATACTGGTTACATCTCTGAAGACCTAATCTGTAATAATACTGAGTTGTGTAACCTGCAGGAATTTCTGCAATTGTAGCTGCAGCTGCAATAATCTGATCCTTTGCATTTGAAGGAGCATTGATAATAACATCATTCCATAACTGAGCAGGTAAGCTGCTTGATTTTTCGAATGAACCGGCATCATGATCCTTACCGTTTGCAGGACGAGCAACACCCGGGTCATCACCGCTTGCCGTGGGAACTTCCTTGTAGTTAAGAACTGCGTCAAGAAGATAGTCGATTGACGCTGTACTCTGGAGTGTTTTGTAGTTTGTACCCATTGCTTTAATGAGAGCATCCTTTACATAACCCCAGTCTGTACATTTGTTTTGCTGTGTGCTACTGTTATAACCGTCTCCGCAAAGCTTGTTATCGTTGTGAGTAGCACTGATTGTATACTCGTCAAGACCCATAACTGCTGCGTGTAATTTATCAATTACATTGCAAACAATATTGAACTCTGACCAGTATGTTGCGTTGTAAGTCCAGGTCTTTACATAGTTTTTATTATCGTAACTATAACCAAATTCTGTGAACTTACCAACTTTTTTTGCGTATTCATCAACAGCTGAAACGAAATTGTTAACAGCAGTTGTGTTATCTGCCGCTGATGCTGTGATTACAGGACCGAATGTGCCAAAGCAAACACTCATACTTGACATGATCATGATAACAGCAAGCAGCACGCTTAACGCTTTTTTAGTGGTTTTCATGTTTTTTCCTCCATTAGAATTTTTTATTGCTAAAAGGCCACAACCTTTTAACTTCAAGTTTTTAAGATATTGAGTTGTTCACTCCCGTATCTTCGGCGGTCTTTGTTTTTGAGGGTAATTTGCTTTTGATTTTTTCTTTCAATGCATCAAGATGAGCATTTATAAAGGTATAGTACTTTTCTTCAAGCACAGTCAGTTTTTGATTTTTCAATACAAGAAGCCATATGCATGAGTTGACAAAAACCACTATACACCACAGCTGCCAAAATGAAAGACCAAAGAGAAGGTGCTTCATTTTGTCAAGGTCATAGTATCTGAGAAATTCCCAACAGAATCTTGTGAAGGTGTAAAGCATAGCCGTTATGGGATATGCCGCACCGCTGATTCGCTTCTTATATTTAAGACTGTACCAAAAGCTGAAAGCAACAACAAGCACCATTGTAACCGACTCACAAAGCTGTGAGGGGAACATCACTTTTTCATATAAAGGGTTATATGTGCCGAAGCTGCATTCGATTCCTGGACAGCAATGAGCGAAAAAGCAACCGAATTTTGAAAATGCAAGGCCGAGAAATGCGCCCGGTGCAAAAAGGTCGGTAATTTTTTTCCAATCCTTTCCGGAAATAAGTGAAGCTGCAATAAGCACCAGAGGAAGGCCGACAACCACGCCGAAAATTGCAACGTTCGATTTGCCGCCTCCATACATTCTTGAAACGAATGTATAGAAATCTCCCATCAGCATTGAGCAGTAAATGCCGCCGCTATAACCTAATAATATGAAAATCAGGGTGCTGAGCTTTGAAATGCCGTGTTTTTTACAGATGATGAAGCTGAGAATTATTACAACTATAAAACCTATACCCAAAGAAACCTTTGATGCTATAAGGGGCACTATTCCCAGTTCTTCTAATTTTAATAAATCCATCTCAGCTGCTCACCTCGTTCCTGATAACAAGGCAATTTCTTTCCTCAAAAATCACTTTCTTTTTTGCCTCAACTTTCATCGAGGACTTGCTAACCATAAGTTATCATCTCCTTCTTCAACCTATCGAATTTGTGGCTTTTGCATAATTTAAAGGTATAAAAAGCCAATGATATTATTCGTATGTTAACTCTATCACATAATTAGTTAATTTTCAAGTCACAATTATAAAAAAGATAAAAATTAATAATTCTTAAGGAAATATGTACTCAAAAAAATTAATATTTATTTACTGTTCACATTTTGTTTACCCCGAACCCCGAAGCTTTGGTTTTTATTACTTGAAATATGTACTTCAGTGTGATATAATCGGTTAAAATTTCAGAACAGGAGAACACCTATGCATCGTTACGTTTATATAGATGGTATTGAAAGACTCATATACGACTATTTTTCATATGGAGTTATCAGTTTGATTTACATCTACAATTTTCTGTGTTTCAAACAAAAAAAAGAATCTTTAAGCAGGTTATCTTTAATGATTTCGGCTTATCCCACTGAAAATAAGGTTGTGAAGTTTTTTATATCAAAGAACTTTCTTGCAGCTTTTGAAACTGTACTTACAGTGGCAACATATCTTTTATCAACAACATTTATGGGTATATTCGGAGCAATGATCGGCGATGTCAACAACTATTTCGGCATGGTATATTTCATCGCACTTTTACTGCTTTTTACTGCTTACCTGATAGGACTCAACCCACTGAAGCAAGCTGACACCTTTGCTCCTTCTATTCCGTTTTCTCTTATTTTGGCAAAAATCGGCTGTTTCTTTACAGGCTGTTGCCATGGTTATGAGTGGAAATACGGCTACTACAATATGAAAACCGGCTTGGTCGAATTTCCTGTACAGCTTCTTGAGGCGACTGAAGCATTGTTTATCTTCATATTCCTTTTATGTTATAAGAAGAAAAGCAAGCCCGGCACTCTCCTACCGATGTTCACAATTCTTTATTCAGGACTGCGCTTTTTCAGTGAGTTTCTTCGCGGTGAAGCAGAGCCGATGTTCTGGATTATCAAGCCGTACCATTTATTCTGTATTGCAGGCGTAATCTTAGGCGTTGCAGAATATTGGTTTATTACCAGATACGGCAACAAACTGGTTGAGATCTGTGAAAACAGTTTCATCTGTAATTTTGTAGAAAAAAGACTTACAGCACGCATAAAAAAGAAGGCTGATGCACAAAAAACAGTTGTGCACCACCACAAAAGGAAGAAAAAGAATACGAAAAAGACTACACACAAAAAGTAAATAATCTTTATTAAAAGAAATGCATCCGAGCCGTCAAAGCTCGGATGCATTATTATTTTAGATACTGATCTGATTTGCCAATACTTCAGCATCGTCTGACTGGAAGTAATGGCTTTTGCTGTCAATAAACTTTATGCCTTTTATATTTTCGGCATAAATGCTCCAGCATTTTTCTGCCTGTCTGTAGTTCCTTGTGAAAATATCTTTCTTGCTTATCACCACAGTAACAGGAGTCTTGATTTTTATTTCAGCTTCGCAATAGCTTGCTCCCGCAAAATCTGTATCCTTTCTGAAGCTCTTAAGCATTTCTGTAAGAACCTCCTGAGAAAGATTGCTGAGCTTCGCCCCTGCTTTTGAAAGAATTGCCTTAAGAAGCTTGTCTGGCACACTGTTCCATATATTCCTTCTTGTTGGCTTAGCAGGTGGAATGCTTGCGCCGGCAAAATAGTTTCTGGCATCTGCACCTGAAGCTTCAAGCTCCCTAATTATCTGTATGGCAACAGCTGAACCTACACAGTGAGAATAAAATTCAATTTCTTTACCGCGGAAGGTTCCTGCAATTTCATTTGCCGCTTTCCTGCATTCTTCCGCAGAGTGCAGATATCTGATAAAATATAGCGAAATGTTGCTGTTGTTTTCCTTTATGGTGTTTACAAGGCTGCTATATGCCTCAGCACCGCCACCTGCAAAGGGCAGAAGAATCATAACCTTATCTGACTTTTCGTTAATATATAAGGCTTCAAGATATTCATAATTTTCTACCTTTCTATCATTCATCAGAAGTGACAGTTTAAAAGGAGTTGAATTTCTCATAAAGTCTGCCGCAGAGATGTTTTCAAATTCTTTTTCACTAAGAAGTGAAATCATTGAAAGACTTGTTCCGCCAAGATCAAAGAAATCGCTGTATCTGCCTATGGATTCCTTGCCGAGGATTTTTCTGAATGCCTCGCAAATTAATCCTTCAGTATCGTTTATCGGTGCTTCACTTTCATCAAGCTGAGCAAACTCTATATATTCTGACGAAAGAGCTTTTCTGTCCAATTTTCCGCTTTGGTTAAGCGGCAACCTTTCAAGATGTACAAAAGCTCCCGGCACCATATACCGTGGCAGTTTGCTGAGACACTTTTCCCTTATTGTATCATCGTTTTCACATTCACCTGTAAAAAATGCCACAAGCACATCTCTGCCGGCTGTTTTATTGATAACAACCGCAATTGACTCCACACCGTCAGCTTCACTGATAACAGCTTCGATTTCACTGATTTCTATGCGCTGACCGTTGAGCTTAATCTGGTTATCAATTCTTCCGCAGAAAACAATATTTCCATCTTCTCTCCAATATGCGAGATCACCCGTTTTATAAAGTTTGCCTTTACCAAAGGGATTATCAATAAATCTTTCTGCTGTAAGCTCAGGATTATTAATATACCCCTGACCAACATTCACACCTGCAATACACAGTTCACCCATCACGCCACCCGGCGCAGGATTGTTGTGTTTATCAACCACATACATCTGCGTATTGTAAATGGGCTTGCCGATAGGTACGGGATCAATATCTATTGGCATACAATCATAATAGGTTACGTCTATTGCACACTCAGTAGGGCCGTACAGGTTGTGAAGAGTAACCTTATTACAGTCAAATATGTTATAGAAACGCTGAACCAAAGAAGCTGAAAGCGCCTCGCCTGACAGGAATACATACTTCACCGTTGCAAATTTGTTTCTATCTGTCTCGTGGCTCTCGAGATAGTTTAAGAACAACTCAAACACTGACGGCACAAAATGAAGGTGTGTTACCTTGTTATTGTGTACCTCGTCAAGTA
>JAFOXT010000065.1 GCA_017425745.1 Clostridia bacterium
AGGTGAATCAACAGGTTCGGTAGGCGTTGTAACAATCAATATGCCCAGAATCGCTTTCCTTTCAACAACAGAAGAGGAATTCTACAGACGACTGGACAAGATGATGGACATCGCTGCCCGTTCACTCAAAATCAAGAGAACAATCATTACAAAGCTTCTTGATGAAGGTCTTTACCCCTACACAAAGCACTATCTCGGAACATTCAACAACCATTTCTCAACTATCGGTCTTATCGGTATGAACGAAGCTTGCCTTAACGCTAACTGGATCGGCAAGGACCTTACCCACGAAACAGCTCAGGAATTCACAAAGAATGTTCTTAACCATATGAGAGAGCGTCTTTCAGATTATCAGGAAATGTACGGCGACCTTTACAACCTTGAAGCTACTCCCGCTGAATCAACAACCTACCGTCTTGCAAAGCACGACAAGGCTCGTTATCCCTCAATCATCACAGCAGCTAAGTCAGAGGATGAGGCTCCCTACTACACCAACTCATCACATCTTCCCGTTGGTTATACTCACGACGTATTCGAAGCTCTTGATATTCAGGACGGACTTCAGACCCTTTACACTTCAGGTACTGTATTCCACGCATTCCTTGGTGAAAAGATGACAGACTGGAAGGCAGCTGCAAACCTTATCAGAAAGATTGCAGAAAACTATTCACTTCCTTACTACACACTTTCACCCACATATTCAATCTGCCGTGACCACGGTTACATCAAGGGTGAGGTTTACGAATGTCCCGACTGCGGCAAGAAAACTGAGGTTTACTCAAGAATTACAGGTTACTACCGTCCCGTTCAGAACTGGAATGCAGGTAAGAGCCAGGAATTCAAGCACCGTCAGGATTACATTATTGAAAAGTCAATTCTTAAGCACGGTAACACTGAATCAGTTCAGGAAGAAGCATGCGAATGCAAGGGTGAAGCAAAGAGAGTTATGCTTTTCACAAGTGCAACCTGCCCCAACTGCAAGGTAGCTAAGATGCTCCTTGATAAGGAAGGCATAGCTTATGAAACTCTTCTTGCAACAGATAATGCTGACCTTGCAAGATCCTTTGACGTTAAGCAGGCTCCCACACTTGTTATTGAAACTGAAGACGGTTTCCTTAAGTATGCGGGCGTTGCTCAGATTAAAGAATTTATAGCACAGAAGAAGGCTGTATAAATTATGTACGACATTCTTATTATCGGCGCGGGTCCTGCGGGACTCGCTGCCGCAATTTACGGAAAAAGAGCAGGCAAATCTGTTCTTATAATTGAAAAGGAAAGCTTCGGCGGACAGATGAATTTCTCTCCGAAAATTGAAAACTATCCCGGCTTCGGTGAGGTTTCAGGTATGGAGCTTTCAGACAAAATGGTTGAGCAGGCAATTTCTCTCGGCGCTGAGGTTGAGCTTGACACAGTGCTTTCCATTGAAGATAAGATCGAAAGCAAAATTCTTCACTGTGAAGGTGCTGACTTTGAAGGCAGAAGCGTTATTATTGCAACCGGTGCAAAGCACAGACACCTTGGTGCTCCCGGAGAAGAAGAGCTTATCGGTGAAGGCATTTCCTTCTGTGCCGTTTGTGACGGTGCTTTTTATGAAGGCAAAGACGTTATTGTAATCGGCGGCGGAAACTCAGCACTTCAGGAAGCAGTTCTTCTTTCAAAAACTTCAAAGAGTGTAACTGTTATTCAGAATCTTCCTTACCTTACAGGCGAAAAAAAGCTTCAGGAAATTCTTGAAGCAGACGAAAAGGTAAGCTTCATAATGCCCGCTGAAATTCTTTCATTCAGTAAAGACGGCGAAAAGGTCAGCGTAAACATTAACGCAGACGGTGAAGCAAAAACAGTTACTGCAGACGGCGTTTTCGTTGCAATAGGTCTTCAGCCTGACAACGAGGCTTTCAAAGACAATATTGAGCTTCAATACGGCTATGTAAAAGCTGATGAAAGCTGCACAACCACTTGCGAAGGAATTTTCACTGCAGGTGACTGCAGAACAAAGGCTATACGACAGATTGCAACAGCAGTTTCTGACGGAGCAACAGCAGCTCTTGCTGCTATAAAATATCTCGGTTAAAATTTTACAG
>JAFOXT010000066.1 GCA_017425745.1 Clostridia bacterium
GAGCTTATGAAAAGGGTGTAACCGTAAGAATTATGAAGCTTTCTGAGGCTCAGTTTTCAAGCTTTGCCGTTGGAAAAATCGGTGTTTACAGTAATTACAACATAGTGCCTACTGCAGAAAAAAGATTAAAAATTGAATTTATCGGGGATTCCATAACCTGTGGCTACGGTCTTGATGAAAACGACCGGTACAGCTATTTCACCACTGCAACAGAGAATTTTTCAAAAACCTATGCATATTATACTGCTGAGTTTTTCGGTGCAGATTTTTCAGCTGTGGCCTTTTCAGGCTTCGGTGTATATTCAGGCTTTACTCAGGGAGGAAGAAACAGCAAGGATATTATTTCAAATTACTATCATAAGGCAACAACCGTGCCTTATGAGGAGCATATATGGGATTTCACAAGGGTGCAGAATGATCTTGTGGTAATAAATCTCGGTACCAATGATGCTTCCTATTGCAGCAGAAGCTATACGGGACGGCAGAATTTTACTTTAGCTTATGTTGAGCTTCTTAAAACAGTAAGAGCCAACAACCCGGGAGCGTATATTCTGTGCATTCTTGGCGATATGAACAATTCGCTTTATCCGTGTATTGAAGAGGCTGTAAGGCTCTATTCATCTGAAATGTGGGACAGCCTTGTTTCTGCTCATACCGTTACCTTTGATATGGGCAACACAGATATAGTTGTTGACGGTCATCCGGGTGTGCTTGCAAACCGAAGAGCCGCAACAGACCTTACGGAAATTATAACAGAGCTTATTAATCAGGAAAAAATTATACTTGACTGAGAAAGCAGAAAGGAGCATACAAGTGAAAGATATTTTTATGTTTTCATTCAATGCAGTAATGCCAATACTTCTTATGATGCTGCTTGGCTACTTTCTGAAGACAGTGCATTTTGCAGATGAGGCATTTTTCAAAAAGGCCAATACACTTGTGTTCAAGGTTTTTCTGCCTACCTTACTGTTTATCAATGTCTATGATATTGAAAGCCTTGCTGCTGTTAACTGGAGAGCGGTTATTTACACTCTTTTAATTGTGCTTGTGCTTTGCGGTGCAGGACTTATTCTGACAAAGCTTCTTTTCAGAACAAGAAGCAAAATCGGCCCTCTCTGTCAGTGCAGCTTCCGTTCTAACTATGCAATTATCGGCATACCGCTTGCAGAAACTCTCGGCGGCAGTGCAGGTGTAGGCTTTGCCTGTGTGCTTTCCGCAGTTGCAATTCCGCTGTTTAACGTTCTTGCAGTAGTTATTCTTTCGCATTATTCAGGTGAAAAGCAGACGGGCTCAGTTAAAGCTACAATAAAAAAGACTGCCACAAATCCTCTTATAATCGGTGTGCTTCTCGGTGTAATTGTTCTTGCAATACGTTCAGCATTACCTTTTAATGCAGAGGGCGAAATTGTTTTTTCAATTGCAAGGGATTTACCCTGGTTTTATTCCGCACTTAAAACTGTTGCAAAGGGCACAACAGCTCTTGCTCTTATAGTTCTCGGTGCAAGATTTGATTTTTCCAGGGTTTCCTCTCTTCTCGGTGAAATTACCTTTGGTACGCTTATGCGACTTGTTGTAGCGCCTCTTGTAGGCATCGGCACAGGCATTCTTCTTTCAGAAAACACCTCGCTGATTAATCTTACCGCAACGGAATATCCGGCTTTGATTTCACTTTTTGCAAGTCCTATTGCTGTTTCAAGTGCCGTTATGGTTGGTGAAATCGGCGGAGATGAACAATTGGCAGGTCAGCTTGTGGTGTGGACAAGTGTATTTTCAATGTTTACAATGTTCGGAACAATTTTTATAATGAAGAGTTTCGGCTTTATCTAAAATTATTATAAGGAGTAACAATATGGGCTTTATCAAGAAAACAGCAATTTCAACTGCTGCAGCACTTACGGCTACTGCAGCAACCGTTGCGGCAAAGGCTGCAAAGGATAAGGACTACTGTCCTTTATGCGAAGCTAAAAAGCTTATCAATAAAGCTTACCTCAATGAAGGCAGCGACTTTTCTTACAACAACGGTGTCGCTCTTACACCGCCTATGGGTTGGTCAAGCTGGAATCTTTTCAGACACAGAATCAACGAGGATATTATAAAGAGCATCGGTGACGCTATGGACAAAAGCGGTCTTAAGGATGCAGGTTATATCTATGTGAATATTGATGACTGCTGGCAGGCTTCTGAAAGAGATGAAAACGGCAGACTTCTGTGGGATAAAATGAACTTCAAGGGCGGCATTAAAAATCTTGCTCAGTATATGAATGAAAGAGGTCTTAAGCTGGGTATTTATTCTTCAAACGGTACACTTACCTGTGAGGATTATCCTGCTTCACTGCGCCACGAAAAAATTGACGCTGATACCTTCGCTGAATGGGGCGTTGAATATTTCAAGTATGACTTCTGCCATAATGTAAAGATTCCCGAAATTGCACCTAAGATTTTTGCGGTAACCTTTGCAGACGATAAGGGTGTTGAATTTGTAACAGTGACTCCCAACGACTTTGAGCTTAAGGGCAGAGCAAGAATTATCCCTGATGAAAATGTTTTCACAAGTGCTTATGTGACAGGACTTGACAGCCGTAACGGTTCATTCTCTGTTAAGGTTAATGCACCCTATGACGGCGAATATATTATGACTCTTCATATTAAAAAGCATCTCAGAGAAGAAAAGTTTGTTATGGTGCAGTGTGGAGGCGAAGAGTATCACATTTATGCACCGGGTACAAAGAGCCCTACTCCCGAAGGCAAGGCACAGATTGAAGTTAAGCTCAGGAAGGGCGAAAACAAGCTTATCTTCAGCAACCCCGTAGGCTCAAGAATGGACAGTGCTGCAATTCAGTACAAGCTTATGGGCAGAGAGCTCAAGAGAGCAACCAAGGAATACGCTGAGAAGAACGGCACAGAAGAAAAGCCGATTATTTTCTCAATCTGCGAATGGGGTCTTAATCAGCCTTGGAAATGGGGCAGACAGGCAGGTAATCTCTGGAGAACAACCGGTGACATTCAGCCTAAGTGGGCTTCAGTTTTAGCTATCTATGAATTTACAGCAAGACTTCAGAAGTACTCGGCAAAGGGTGGCTGGAATGACCCTGATATGCTTGAGGTCGGCAACGGTGACCTTACCTTTGAAGAAAACAGAAGCCACTTCAGCCTCTGGTGCATGATGAACGCACCCCTTATTCTCGGTAACGATGTGCGTGAATTTATCAAAGAAGACGGCACTGTTGACACAGAAAACAAGGTTTATCAGATTCTTACCAATAAGGCTATGATAGGCATCAATCAGGATAAACTTGGTGTACAGTGCAAGAGAGTAAAAACAGGTATTGTTGATGTTCTTGTAAAGCCTCTTGAAAACTCAAAAATGGCTTTGTGCATTTTGAACAAAGGCACAAAAGAAGCCTCAAAATCCCTCAAACTCAGCGATTTTGCTAACGAAGGCATACTTAATCTTCCTAAAAAGAACAGTTATAAGGTTTATGACGTATGGGAGGATAAGACCGATGAGGGCGTAAGCACTCTCAACGCAAACGTTGCTTCTCACGGAGTAAAGGTTTATATTGTGGAATAATAAAAGAATAACCATACAGAAAAAACAGTCTGAATGACCGACTCAGGCTGTTTTTCTATCTTTCTTTATGACTATTTATTCAGCTTTTCTGCATAGTGAAAAAGATATTATTTCAAAGCTTTAAAACTTTTCTCATAACATCAAAATCTTGCTGTACTAATTAATTTTTGCTTTTGATATTGTTTTTGTGCAACTAGACGAAATCACAAAATCTTGATATAGCCGATTGACAAACCACACTATATATTGTATTATATTAGGGCTTCACTAATTTTGAAAAAAGGAGGATAAATACTTATGACAGTTATTAAAAGAGACGGTACAAATGTAGATTTTGACCGCAGTAAAATCGTAATCGCACTTCAGAAAGCCAACGATGCAGTTGAAGAAAACGAACAGATAACAGACGCACAGATTGAAGAAATCGCTGACTTCATAACAGAGAAGAAAAAGCAGAGAATCCTCGTAGAAGACATTCAGGATATGGTTGAATGTAAGCTTATGGAGCTCCACAAATATGCTCTTGCAAAAGCTTACATCATTTACCGTTACAACAGAGCCCTTGTAAGAAAGGCTAACACAACCGACGATTCAATCCTCAGCCTTATCAAAAACTCAAACAAGGACGTAATGGAAGAAAACTCAAACAAGGACGCAGTAATGGCGGCTACTCAGCGTGACCTTATTGCAGGTGAGGTAAGTAAGGACCTTACAAGACGTGTTCTTCTTCCCGAACATATTTCAAAGGCACACGACGAAGGTACAATTCACTTCCACGATGCTGACTACTTCCTTCAGCCTATTTTCAACTGCTGTCTTATCAATATCGGCGATATGCTGGACAACGGCACAGTTATGAACGCAAAGCTTATTGAAAGCCCCAAGAGCTTCCAGGTTGCATGTAATGTAATGACACAGATTATCGCTTCTGTTGCTTCAAGCCAGTACGGCGGTCAGTCAGTTGACATCAGCCACCTTGGTAAGTACCTCAGAAAGAGCCGTGATAAGTTCACAAAGCAGATTACTGAAAAGCTTGGCAGTCAGCTTAATGCAGACCAGATTAAGGCTGTTGTTGACCACCGTCTTAACGATGAGCTCCGTTCAGGTGTGCAGACAATTCAGTATCAGATTAATACACTTATGACCACCAACGGTCAGTCACCCTTCGTTACAATTTTCCTCAACCTTAAAAAGGACGATGAATACATTGAAGAAAACGCAATGATTATCGAGGAAATTCTCCGTCAGAGATACGAGGGTATTAAAAATGAAAAGGGTGTATATGTAACACCTGCATTCCCCAAGCTTGTTTATGTTCTTGATGAACACAACTGCCTCAAGGGAGGAAAGTATGATTACATTACAAAGCTTGCAGTAAAGTGCTCAGCAAAGAGACTTTACCCCGACTACATTTCAGCTAAGAAAATGCGTGAAAACTACGAAGGTAACGTGTTCTCACCTATGGGCTGCCGCTCATTCCTTTCACCCTGGAAGGACGAAAACGGTAACTACAAGTTTGAAGGCCGCTTCAATCAGGGCGTAGTTTCACTTAACCTTCCTCAGATTGGTATTCTCGCAAAGGGCGACGAAGAAAAGTTCTGGCAGCTTCTTGAAGAAAGACTTGAACTCTGCTATGAAGCTCTTATGTGCAGACACCACGCACTTCACAATGTAATTTCAGACACAAGCCCCGTTCACTGGAGATACGGCGCTATTGCAAGACTCGGCCACGGAGAAACAATTGAAAAGTTCCTCCACGACGGTTACTCAACAATTTCTCTCGGCTATATCGGTCTTTACGAGGTTACAAAGCTCGTTAAGGGTGTAAGCCATACAGACCCCGAGGGTACAGAGTTTGCTCTTAAGGTAATGAAGACTCTTCGCAGTCACTGTGAACAGTGGAAGAAGGAAACAGGTCTTGGCTTCGGTCTTTACGGCACACCTGCAGAATCACTCTGCTATCGTTTTGCTCGTATTGACAAGGAACGCTTCGGTACAATTGAAGATGTAACCGATAAGGGCTATTACACTAACTCATACCACGTTGATGTACGCGAAGATATAGATGCTTTCACAAAGTTTACCTTTGAAAGCCAGTTCCAGGTAATTTCATCAGGCGGTGCAATTTCCTACGTTGAAATTCCCAATATGCGCCACAACCTTGAAGCACTTGAAGAACTTGTAAAGTTTATTTACGATAACATTCAGTATGCTGAGTTCAACACAAAGAGTGACTACTGTCACGTTTGCGGCTTTGACGGTGAAATCAAAATCAACGACGACCTGGGCTGGGAATGTCCTTCCTGCGGTAACAAGGATCAGAGAAAGATGAATGTTACAAGAAGAACCTGCGGTTACCTTGGCGAAAACTTCTGGAATGTTGGTAAGACCAAGGAAATCAAGGCAAGAGTTCTCCATCTGTAAGGTGACAATATGAACTACGCAGCAATTAAACCCTTTGACGTGGCTAACGGCCCGGGTGTGAGAGTGTCGCTTTTTGTAAGCGGTTGCACTCACAGATGTAAAAATTGCTTCAACCAGGAAGCGTGGGATTTCAATTACGGTGATCCTTTTACTGAAAAGGAAGAACAGAGAATTCTTGAAGCACTGAAGCCCGATTACATAAAAGGCTTTTCACTCTTAGGCGGTGAGCCTTTTGAAAAGAGCAATCAGATTGTGCTGTCTGAATTCCTGCCTAAAATAAAAGAAGCCTACCCCGAAAAGACAATCTGGTGTTATACGGGATATGACTTCGAAAAGGATTTGCTTACAGGAAGAATCTGCGACAAAGAAATCACCGACAGAATGCTTTCATGTATTGACATTCTTGTTGACGGAAAGTTTGTTGAAGAGCTGAAAAACCTGAAGCTTCGTTTCAAGGGCTCAGAAAATCAGCGCATAATTGACGTTAAGAAATCTCTCAGTGAAAACAAAATTATCCTTTGGGAGGGTGACACAAATGCAGTATGATGTAAGAATAAAAAAGCTTAAAGAAAATGCAGTGGTACCTACATACGGCTCAGAATTTGCCGCAGGTGCTGACCTTTATGCAGCAGTAGAGGAGAGCGTTACAATCGCACCATCAGAGACAAAGCTCATTCCCACAGGCATCGCAATGGAAATTCCCGTGGGCTATGCAGGCTTCATTTATGCAAGAAGCGGACTTGCTTCAAAAAAAGGACTTGCACCCGCAAATAAGGTTGGTGTTGTTGATGCTGACTACAGAGGCGAGGTTATGGTTGCGCTTCACAACCACGGTAAAACCGAGCAGACCATTGAAGCAGGGGAGAGAATCGCACAGATGGTGATTGCTCCGTTTATTACTGCGAATTTTATTGTAAGCGACAGCCTTGAAGACACTGTAAGAGGTGCAGGAGGCTTCGGCTCAACAGGTACAAAATAATGTAAGAGGACAGAGCCTTTGCTCTGTCCTCTCAGACTATCGATAAACGCACAAGAACAACAATCTCTTTCATAAAGGGAGAAAGCGTAATAAAATTAATTTAAAATCAATAAAAAGAAAATCGTACAAAGCATCGAGCCTTGTACGATTTTGACATTGTTTTGACCTTTTTTTACCCTCTCGGAGTACCTGTGTACGCCTTTGGGGTAAAGAAAAGGTCATCTTGTACTTTTCTCAAAAGTCTGACATCTTGTCGAAAAAGATTTTTTCGACAAGATGAGAGGACAGAGCCTTTGCTCTGTCCTCTTTTATGGTGTGAATCGAAAATGAGAGGGAGTCTTGTTTATGCAACAAAATTTGTTGAAGGGTGATAAATCACTGTTCTGTCAAGATCGATGAAGCGTCTTGTTGCATCAAGATAATCGGTTTCTTCAACCTTTTCAATCTTATCGGATTCTTCAGCTTCAAATACTTTTTCAGCTTCTGTTGCCTTGGGAGCTTCATATATATTTTCAACTGTGCTTGGCTTCATTGTGCTGAAAACATCTTCAAATTCGGTAACCTTGTCAGCTTCAGCGGTCTTTTTTGCTTCGGCAGCCTTTTCTGCTTCATAGGCTTTGATGATTTCTTTATCCTTAGCGATAATTTTTGCTGAGGCTTTTGCTTCGGCCATGTATGAAAGGAACAACACTGATAAAACGCTGATAGCTGCGCCTAAAATCAGACCGACAACGAAACAGGCAAGTGCGTTGAAAAAGTTGTTGCCGTTGTCGCTGTTGCCTATATGGCTGGTCATATAAAAGGGACAGAAGTTAAAGCCGAAATATGCACCGCCGACAGCGAAGGCAGCTGAAACAGTGCCAACGAAAAAGTTAGAAACCTTTAATAAAATATCGGTTGCGGAAAATTTGGGACGCTCGGGAAGGGAAAAAGTGAATTTAAGGCTGTAGTTCTTCATAAAATTGACCTCCAATGTTTTTTTACGGTGTAAATGATTTGCAACAATGTGTTTTTTTATTACAACTTCATTATAACTGAGGCACTCAGCGTGTCTGTAATTTCAGTTTTACCGTGTTTCTTTGTTGTTTGTTTACTGTGGCTTTATTTTACAACACCGCTGTTTAACTGCTGTAATTTCAATTTTACCGAAGGTTACGTTAATGAAAATGGGTAGCAATGATGTTTGAATTACGTAGTGGTTAAAAAACTTCTTGATTTTCAATAAAAATAGTGTTATGCTAAAGGTATAAAATTAAGGAGGTAAATAAAATGAAAAAAATCATCGCACTTTTGTTATCGGTAATTATGATCTTTTCGATGACTTCAACAGCTCATGTAGTTGCAATAACAACCGAAGAAAAAACATCAAATGTATCTATTGATACCTATATGGATTATCTTGAATCTAAGCTGAATGATAGCAATCTTTTTGTCAGATTTATTGCACAATTTATGATAATCGGAATAAAATTAAAGTTAATAGATGAGGATGATTTGAAAGGTTGGTTTGACATTAAATCACCAGATGTTAATGATGACAATAATGATATAAATGACAACCCAGATGTTAGTTTGGATAATGACTTCGTGGATGGAGAAGAAGTTAAACTTTATGATAAGCAGTCATTTCCTTTTGTTATGAATGGTATAACAATAACAAACATAACAATAACAAAAGAAGATTATAACGATATAAATGAACAAAATGGTTATTATAATCCATATAAATATCTTGTCAAAATTGAAGGTTATGCTTCTGAACCCGAATGTTTAGCAGTTGTTTTGAATTATGGCTCTGATATTTATAATTCTTATCTAATTAAACCTGAGCAGCTTGATGAATTTGGAAACTTCTCTGTTAAAGCTGAACAGTTTGGCTTGTATGAAGATGTGGATCTATATTATATTTGTTCAGTACATTATGTATATGATTAATAATATTAGCAAACAAAAAAGCTACCGGAAATCGGTAGCTTTTTCTATTAAAGTAACGAGTGAGTCTGTAAGCCGAGTTTTGTCATTTAAGGCAATCATCTGTCTAGGCGTTGAATTGCTCCAACGCTCAAGCCACCCGTCTGTCTTTTGTGCCCAGCTGACAGCTGACAAGTCGGTGTTGCTTCGGGTAGGGTTTA
>JAFOXT010000067.1 GCA_017425745.1 Clostridia bacterium
AATAAGAATGTTGAGCATATGTCTGGGCTTACTTACTCTGTTACCACCGAGAGGAATATATACATAATCTCTGAACCAGCTTGAAAGGCTGATGTGCCATCTTCTCCAGAAGTCGGTGATGCTTGTTGCTGTGTAGGGTAAATCAAAGTTCTTGCAGAAATTGAAGCCGAACATTTTACCGAGACCCACAGCCATATCGGAATAACCGCTGAAGTCGAAATAAATCTGAAGCGTATAGGCAATTATACCTATCCAGGAGGTCATAACCGAAGCCTTGGTAATATCCCCTGCACTGATTTCGGTATAAACTGCACCGATTGTGTTTGCAAAAAGCACCTTTTTGCCGAGACCTCTTACAAAGAAGATTATGCCTGCAGCAAATTTTTCAACGCTTACTCTTCTTTCTCTCAGCTCTTCTTCAATATCAGAATACTGCACAATAGGACCTGCAATAAGCTGAGGGAACATACTGATGTAAGTCATAAAGGGAAGGAGCTTTCTCTGAGCTCTTACTGTGCCGTAATAAACGTCAATTATGTATGACATAATCTGGAAGGTATAAAAGGATATACCGATAGGAAGAGGCAGAGGTGAATATTCAATCTGAGCACCGAAAGCACTGCCCACAGACTCCACAATAAAGCCTGAATATTTGAAAAATCCAAGTGCGAAAATATTGTAGCCGATACCAAGAAGAAGAGCAAGCTTCTTCTTTTTAGGGCTAAGCACATTCTCTTCAATATCAATGCCTACATAGTAGTTGAAAACAATGCTGAGAAGCATCAGCACAATATAGACAGGTTCGCCCCATGCATAGAAAAGAAGGCTTGAAGCACAGAGTATTATATTTTTATATCTGATAGACCGTCTTTCGCTTTTTCTGTAAACGGGAAGATAATAAAGTCCCATTACCAAGGGCAGAAAAGCAAAAAGAAAGGCAGCACTGCTGAATACCATTTATCTGTCACCTTATCATAGAATTTTGTTGAACGCCGAAAGTGCAGTTTCATTATCGTTATGAACTGCATAGAAAATGAAGCCTGCCTTCTGCTTAAGGCAGTAATCCTTGAGCATTGCACTCTGTTCAGGTGCGTAGCCCTCAAAAAGAGTCTGCTTGTTCTTCAGTCTCTTTTCAATTTTCTCTATAGCCTCGTCAGAGGTCTGATTCTCTTTAAGCTTGATTATAAGAATTTCTCTTACGTCCATAATATCTTCGCTTTTGATGTAATAAATTCCGTCAAAAGACTCAGCTGTAAGAGAAAGCTCTTTTTTAATCTGCATTTCCTTTTGCTTTTTACGACCCTTTGTGTCAATAGTTGCAGTTACTGCTGCAGAAACCTCCTTCAGGGTCTTGTCGCTTACGGTTTCTTCCTTTGAAAGAACACCGATAAACACCACAAGAATAACAATGCAGATTATTTCCATAATTCTGTATTTTCTCATCCTGTTATCCCCATTTCGCTGATAATGAACTTAAGCCAGTATTTTTCATAAAAGGCCTTTGAAAGATGAATACCGTCACCGCCGTAGCATTCAGGATGAGCCTTAAGCACGGATGAGCTGTCAAGAAATTCAATTTTTAATTCGTCACACATTTTTACAAGTGCCTTGTTATACACACCGATTTTTGTAAAGCGCTTTGCTTTTGCAACATCGGTATCAACCGGGAAAAGACCGCTGACAATAATTCTTGTATCAGGTGAGCCCTTCTGAATCTGCTTTATAAGTCTTGTATACATTGAAATGAATGTATTAAGCTGATTTTTATTTGTGGAAATCATATTCACACCGTAGTGAAGAATAAGCACCTGAGGAGCGGCTTTCACAATTTTGTTAACATTATCGGAAAGGTGGTAAAGACTTGCGCTTACCTGAGTAATAAGTCGGTTACTGTTGAGAATATTGTATGCCTGAAGGCCGTTCATAAGTGAGTCGCCGACAATATAAACATTTCTGAAAACCTTACGGTAAGTAGTTTTGCCCTGACTCAGCTTTTTAAGCACCTCTTTAACCTCAGCACTTGTGGGCTTTGTTACAGAGTTACCCCTTGCTTTTTTTACGTTGCTCTGAGCCTTTTTTATGTCATAATCTGAAAGCTCTTTAAGATACGCTTCACCCGAATTTTCAATTGTTGTCTCTTCGTTTCCCACATTTGCAAGAGATACAAAATTACGCACGGGATAAAGTGCAAAAATCACTGCCAGAATAATAATTAAAACTGATTTTTTCAACTTGTTTCACCTATATCTATATTATTTACATAAAAATCTACAGTATAATAGTTTACATCTTTCAGCCTCATAAATCAATAGTATAGTCGCAAAATATATAATTATTTATTAAAATATACAACTTTGTAACAATAAGGATTTCTTTGTCGGAAAAACCACAGCAAAGTGAAAAATTCTGTTACATTTCACCCTTCTTCTTTTCTCTAAATGTGGCCATCGGCGGCCTCCACCGTCTCGGCAATGTCGCGCACCACATCCAGCACGGTCTGTCCAGCCTTGAACTCAATACCCTGCTGGCGGTAGTAACCTATGCGCAGTGTCTCGCCACGCTCTATCTTGCCGCTGTCGGGCTGCAGGTAGCCGGTCATAAGGTTCAGGAAGGTACTCTTGCCTGCTCCGTTTTTGCCGACGATACCT
>JAFOXT010000068.1 GCA_017425745.1 Clostridia bacterium
GCCTTGTTCGGTATATTGAGTATTTGCCCAACACTTTGACTGCTCATTTTATACACTCCATTTTTTCAAAAATTCAGGCACTTCTTCCTGTTGTTGCTTTTGTTTCTGCTTTGTAGGTGCATTAAGGTATGATTCAAACTTTGTGCCGAAGAGAGTTGAAGGTCTTAAATACTGTTCAAATTCAGTTGTAAGCCAATCAGCACACTTCTTATCGATAACAGTTTTGAAGTCATCAATAGTAAAGCCTTCCTCTAACCTCGCATTGATACTGCTCTGTGTCTTTTTTGACGATGCTTTGTAGTTTGTTGCTGCCTTTTCGTTAAGATAAGAGATGATAGTTTTGTAGATTTCACTCTTGGAGCAGTCTGTTTCTTCAGAAACGGACATTATATTATTACTCTCTACTAACCTATCCTTACCTATCCTATCCTGTGTCTCCACTTCGTATACAGTCTGTATACAAGTTGTATACGAATTGTTTTCATCAAGTGAAAGCATTGCTTTTTCTTCTTTGTATTTTGTCTCTCTGTATCGATCTTTGGCTATGTAGTTATGAATCTTCCAATGCTTGATAACCACAATACCGCAGTCAAAAGGGATGAGAAACTTTTTAAGAAAGAGCAAGGATAAGTCATCGTCTTTGCACCCGGTCATCCTTAAGATTGATTTCGGCTTATTTACAAAACCATCATCGTCTGCCCTCATAGCAAGATGAAAATATAGAAGCTGTGCTGTGACAGGCATATCGAGAAAGGCATCACTGTCAATTATGGTCTTTGCAAACATTCTTCTTTCAGCCACTTTCTCACACCTTCCTTAATTGCCGTTATAATATCCTGAATGACTTTATAGGTCAGTTGCTTATTTGCTATCATTGTCAACCCTTCCTTTTCTCTTCTTTTTGTTTGTCGGCTTCTTCTCTTGTTAACCAACCGTGCTCCCTTTCCCATTTCTTCATACAGGAATAAGAACATACAAGTCTGTTTGACCCTTCTTTGCCGATTTTCAGAGCGTGGTCAGGCTCCGGTTTAAACTTTTTACCACACACCGGGCAAGCTCTTTCAGCGTATCTTGCGAAATCGCCTTTAATTACACGGGGCATTATTTTCACCTACCATTTCTTCTACAAGGTTGTCAACAACCTCTTCATCAATCACATAGTAGTAAGGGTGATAATCCCTGATGTGTTCTTTCAGCAGTTCAGCAAACTCTTTGACCGCTTCGGCTTTGACCTGATCTGCAACACCATTTGCATAATCCTCTAAATGAGATACTACTCTTTTCAACCTCTCAATCTCTGCCTGTTGGCGGTTGATGAGGTCTAAAGCAAGTTGAGTGATTTCATCTTCAATGCATTTCTTTTCGTGAGGACAGTTTGTACACCAACCGTCAGTGGTGCAATACTCCAAAACCTTTATAATCTCGTTATCTGTCATTGTTTACACCCCTTACCTGCATAATCTTCACGAACTGAACACCGACCTGTTGAGCTATCAGATAACTGCAATAGCCGTCAAGAAGGTTCATATTTTCATCAACGATAATGTCTTCAAGTTCGCTTTCACGGCTGAACCTGAGCATCTTCTCAATTACCTTTTCAGGTTTCGGTGGGTGTCTCCAAAATCTCTGAGGGATTTTAATATCACCGAAAAAATACGGGCTTATTTTTACCATTGTGACTTTCACTGAGTTACACCCCCTATGCTATATTTTTTAATACTGCACTTCTCACCGTATCTGTTCTTAACGGTGACATTTTCGCTCTTGATGTTGTAGCCTTTACGCTTCAGATCAGATATTCTTGAAGCAAGTCGCATCACACCAAGCTCGTTTAAGGCTTCAAGCTGAGTGATAGAGCCGTTTTCTTCTATGTATGACAGAATGCGTTCATTCTGTGTCGGGTTACTGTGTTGCATCTTATACGCTCCTTTCTGCAAGTCCAGCTTCATACTCTCTGTAAATCTGCATAAATCCGTCAAGGGGCAGTGTTACAAGAATTTCAGCATTGTTTTTCTTATGGAATACAACTGGGATTTTACCTTCGCCGTTTGCAGCTGCATCTCTTTTTGCTTGTTCTACCCAGTCATAAAGTCGCATTGTTTCCTGATGCTTTGCTTCTATATGAAGACTGGGAAGGCCGACAACATCTGAAGCATCACCAGTATTGCCACAATATTGAGCTGTACTGTGGCTTTCTGAATAGCCATAATCTCTGAATATTGATGCAAGCTGTCTTTCAAACCTTGCACCTTTTTGTTTGCTGTTGATTTTTTTTGCCATTATTCAAAGCTCCTTTCAAACACAACTGTTGCAACAAAAATATCTGTGTGACAGATTGTTGTTGATCTGATTTCAAGCTCGTTTTTTGCGGCATAATAATTGACTATCTCGTCAATGTCTTCTGCATAATCGTAGATAAAGGTTTTTACAAAGGTTTTAGGTTTATAAGCAAGTATTCTTTTACAACGCAAGCACCCAGTTATAACGTCCTCTTTGCTTATTTCCTCACCGCAGCCGGCGCAAATATAACGATGATGTTCGCCCACTGTCTGTCA
>JAFOXT010000069.1 GCA_017425745.1 Clostridia bacterium
CACTTAAAGAATCACTTGCAAGAGGTCCTGCAGCAATAATTACGTTGCCTTCGGGAATTTCGGTTACCTCTTCACGCACAAGAGTGATATTCTCGTCTGCTTCAATTTTTTCGGTAATAAGCCTTGAAAACTCATCTCTGTCAACGGCAAGAGCACCACCTGCAGGCACCTCGCACAAATCGGCACACTCCATACAAAGCGAACCGAAGCGACGCATTTCTGTTTTTAGAAGTCCCGCTGCAGATTCCACTCTCTTAGCCTTAAGTGAGTTTGAACAGATAAGCTCTGCAAGGCCCTCACTACGGTGAGCCGGAGAATATTTTACGGGCTTCATTTCATAAAGCAGCACCTTATGGCCTCTTTTTGAAAGAGCCCAGGCAGCTTCAACACCTGCAAGTCCTCCACCAATAATTTTTATCTGCTCACTCATAGTCTGCACCTTTCTTTTTTATTCCTTAGTTTCTGTTTCTTTCTTTTTTCTTGTTGCTTTTGCCTGATAGTCACAACCCTCACTGAGACAGCTGAGCATTCCGCCCTTGCCCTTGAAGAGTGATTTGCCGCACTTGGGACACTTTTCCTCTGTGGGCTTATCCCAGGTCATAAAGTTACATTCAGGCCAGTTGTCACAGCCAAAGAAGGTATAACCTCTCTTGGATTTCTTTGAGATTACCTTTCCGCCGCAAACGGGACACTGTGCATCGGTTTCAACAACAAAGGGCTTTGTGGTCTTACATTCGGGATAACCCGGACAAGCCAGGAATTTGCCGAATCTGCCCACCTTGACAACCATCATTCTTCCGCACTTTTCGCATGGAATGTCAGTGATATCCTCTTTGAGCTGAATTTTAACGCCATCCATTTCTTCCTTTGCTTTTTTGAGAATATCTTCAAATTCGCCGTAGAATTCATGGAGCATTCTTACGTAATCTTCCTTGCCCTCGCCTACCTCGTCAAGGTTGGTTTCCATCTGAGCTGTGAATTTTACGTTTACAATATTCTTGAACTTATCCTTGAGAAGGTTTACAATTGCTTCACCAAGCTCTGTAGGAATAAGCTGCTTTTGTTTTCTTTCAACATACTCACGCTTTACAATTGTTGAAATAATTGTTGCGTAAGTACTTGGTCTGCCTACACCGTTTTCTTCAAGAGTTTTAATAAGTGACTCTTCGGTGAATCTTGCGGGAGGCTGAGTAAAATGCTGACTCGGAGTAAGAGCCTTAAGCTTAAGGCTTTCACCGTCGCTGAGACCGTCGGGAAGCTTTGACTTGTCTTCACCGTCATCGCCTGTATCGTAAAGCACTGTAAATCCGTCAAATTTTACTGAATAACCGCTTGCAGTGAAAAGACAGTACTTTTCTTCGGGAGCACCGCTCTGTGTGCTTCTTATTTCAAGCTTTGATGTATTCTGAATACACTGAGCCATAAGTGAAGCGAGAAAACGCTTCCAGATAAGATTGTAAAGCTTATACTGGTCAGTGGTAAGACTGCTTTTGATTTCATCGGGCACAAGTGAAACGGTTGAAGGTCTGATAGCCTCGTGACCGTCCTGAGCGTTACTTCTTGATTTGAAGTATCTTGGCTTTTCGGGAAGATACTTGTCACCGAACTTTTCCTTGATGAAATCGTCAGCCTGAGCTCTTGCCTCTTCTGAAATACGCAGTGAGTCAGTTCTCATATATGTGATAAGACCCACTGAGCCGTAGCCCGCAACAGTTACACCTTCGTAAAGCTCCTGAGCGATTTTCATTGTCTTTTCAGCTCTGAAGCCAAGCTTTTTTGAAGCCTCCTGCTGAAGAGTTGATGTAATAAAGGGAGGTGCAGGATTCTTTTTTCTTGTGCCTTTTTTAAGTGAGCTGA
>JAFOXT010000070.1 GCA_017425745.1 Clostridia bacterium
ACATTGTTGAATGCGTGGGAGAGATAGTACTTGCTTACAAAAAACTCGTCGGCAATTTCATTTAAAGTCAGCTTTTCACAGAAGTGCTTGTTTATATATTCCAATACATCGGGAATAATGGAAGAAGAAGCCTCATCCTTCCTGAGTGCACTGCTGCTGTCTATTGTAAGTCGGTTAAGCTCAACGAGAAATCTTAGCAGAATAGCCTCCGAGGCAATTTCAACGGCATATCCGTCGCTTGTGTTTTCAGTGATAAGCTCGTCAAGCATAGCGGAAATATATGACTGCTGAATTTTTGTGGGTCTGAGAAGATTGGTGTGGTCAGGCTGAGAGCTGTCAAAGCAACGGGTAAGACTTGTTTTGTTAAAGCAAAGCTCCGAAAGGTAGTTCTTATTAATCCATAAAACAATTCTTTCATAATCCTGCTGGTCGGGAGCAATTCTTGGCTGATGAAGCTCAAGAGGATTGATAAGCAGAAGGTCACCGCTTTTTAGCTCGTAGGTTCTGCCTTCAACGCTGTATTCAACACTGCCGCCGATGAAATAATATACCTCGTAAAAGTCGTGCTGATGAACGGGTACACCTTCAAACTTAGCGTCACGGTAATGGAAAATTTCAAATTTACTGTCAGACATACTCTGTCTCGGGTCAAAAATCTGCATAATTTCACCTCATTTGCTATCATACAGCAACTTTAACAATGAGTCAAGCAATTTTCACTATTTTTATTGTCAAATATCTGTGATATAATTTTTTTGATAATATAATGGAAAGGTGTGTGAACTTTTGAAAAAGTTTTTAACCGATGACTTTCTTTTAAAAAACGATATTGCTAAAAAGCTCTATCACTCATATGCTTCAGAGCTGCCCATAATCGACTATCACTGTCACGTAAGTCCCAAGGAAATTTATGAGGACAAGCGCTTTGAAAACATCAGTCAGGTGTGGCTCGGAGGCGACCATTACAAGTGGAGACTTATGCGCTCAAACGGTGTGCCTGAAGAGTGTATTACAGGAAATATTTCTGACAGAGAGAAGTTCCAGAAATTTGCCGAGCTTCTTCCTAAGGCAATCGGTAATCCGATGTATCATTGGTGCCACCTTGAGCTTAAAAAATACTTCGGTTACGAGGGCGTTCTTAACGGTGAAACTGCTGAAGAGGTGTGGAAGCTTTCAAAGGAAGTTCTCGCAAGAGAGGATATGTCTGTAAGAGGTATTATCAAAAAGAGCGGAGTGTGCTTTATCGGTACAACAGACGACCCCATCGACTCTCTCGAATACCATAAGCTTATTGCTGAGGACGAAAGCTTCGATACTGTTGTTGCTCCATCATTCAGACCTGACAAGGCTTTCCAGATTGAAAAGAAAGACTTCCCTCAGTATATAGAAAAGCTTTCAGCAGCTTCAGGTGTTGAAATCAACTCAATGGCTACTCTTAAAAAGGCTATTGCAAACAGACTCGATTACTTCAACCAGAGCGGCTGTAAGGCAAGTGACCACGGTCTTAACTATGTTCCCTTCTGTGAAATGAGTGAAGAGGATATGGATAAGGCTCTCGCAAAGGCTCTTAAAGGGGAGGAGACAACTCTCAGCGAGCAGGAAGCAGTTCTTACTGAAATGCTTGTTTTCTGCGCTGAAAAGTATGCGGAAATGGGCTGGGTAATGCAGCTTCATTATAACTGCCTTAGAAACCCCAACAGCAAGATGTTCCAGAAGCTTGGTCCCGATACAGGCTTTGACGTAATCGGCCCCAACAACTGTTCTCAGGGTCTTTGCAAGCTTCTTGACAAAATGAACCAAGGCAAGCTTCCTAAGACAATTCTTTACAGCCTTGATTCTTCTGACAACAGCTTTATTGATACTGTTCTCGGTGCCTTCCAGGGTGAGGGTTATCCCGGAACAATCCAGCACGGCAGTGCATGGTGGTTCAACGATACAATGAACGGTATGCGTGAGCAGATGAAGAGTCTTGCTTCACTTTCACTTCTCGGAAACTTCGTTGGTATGCTTACTGACTCAAGAAGCTTCCTCAGCTACACAAGACACGAATATTTCCGCAGAATACTTTGTCAGCTTATCGGCGAATGGGTAGAGGGCGGAGAATATCCCGACGATGAGGAAACACTCGGAAAGCTCGTTCAGGATATTTCATACTACAATGCAAAGAATTACTTTAATATATAAGAGAGGTAAATACTTATGAAAATGTCATTCAGATGGTACGGCCAGGACGACCCCGTAACTCTCAGAAATATCGCTCAGATTCCCAATATGAGAAGTATTGTTTCTGCTGTTTACGATGTAAAGCCCGGTCAGGTTTGGCCTGAAGAAAGCCTTCAGCAGATGAAAAAGGAATGTGAGGATCACGGCCTTATTTTTGACGTTGTTGAATCAATTCCCGTTTCAGAAGACATCAAGCTCGGCTCAGCAAACAGAGATGAACTTATCGACGTTTACTGCGAAAACATCAGACGTTGTGCAAAGTACGGTGTTAAGTGCGTAACCTATAACTTTATGCCCGTATTTGACTGGACAAGAACTCAGCTTGATAAGGAAGACAAAGACGGTTCAACAAGCCTTGTTATGTACTGGGATCAGATGAGAGGTCTTGACCCTCTCGTAGACGATATTGACCTTCCCGGTTGGGACGCAAGCTACACAAAGGACGAAATCAAGGACCTTTTCAAGGCTTACGCTGTTATCGGCGAAGACGGTCTCTGGGACAACCTCACATACTTCCTTCAGAAGGTTATTCCTGTTGCTGAAGAATGCGGTGTAAGAATGGCTATTCATCCCGATGATCCTCCATATCCCATTTTCGGTCTTCCCAGAATCATTACATGCGAAGAGAATCTTGACAGATTCCTTAAGATTGTTGATTCACCTGCAAACTCACTCTGTCTTTGCACAGGCTCACTTGGCTGCGCAAAGAGCAACGACGTTGTTGCAATGATCAGAAAATACAGTGCTATGGACAGAATCGCTTTCATGCATATCCGTAACATCAGAATTCTTGATGACGGCTCATTTGAAGAAAGCGGTCACCTTTCAGATTGCGGCAGCCTTGATATGTACGAGGTTGTAAAGGCTCTTGTAGAAACAGGCTTTGACGGCTACGTAAGACCTGACCACGGCAGAATGATCTGGGGCGAAACAGGCAGACCCGGTTACGGTCTTTATGACAGAGCTCTCGGTGCAACATATATCAACGGTCTTTTTGAAGCTTGTGAAAAGGCAAACAGATAAGGAGGAAGAATAATGCTTAAGAATGTTCTTAACACAGACCTTACAGGTAAGGTTGCAGTTGTAACAGGTGCAGGCGGTGTGCTTTGCTCAAACTTTGCAAAAATTCTTGCAAGAGCAGGCGCTAAGGTTGCTCTTCTTGATATCAACGAGGAAGCTGCAAAGGTTTTCGCTGATGAAATTGTAGCAGAAGGCGGAGTTGCAAAGGCTTTCAAGTGTAACGTACTTGATAAAGAAAACTGCTATGCAGTAGCTGATGCCGTAAAGGCTGAATTCGGCGACTGCGATATCCTTCTCAACGGTGCAGGCGGTAACAACGCAAGAGCAACAACAGACAAGGAATATTTCTTCCCGGGTGATCTTGATGAAGACAGCAAAACCTTCTTCAATCTTGATGCTGAGGGCGTAAGCTTTGTGTTCAATCTCAACTTCCTCGGCACACTTATTCCTACTCAGGCTTTTGCCCGTCAGATGGTTGACAGAGAGGGATGTAACATTATTAACGTTTCATCAATGAACGCATACACACCTCTTACAAAAATTCCCGCATACTCAGGTGCAAAGGCTGCAATTTCAAACTTTACACAGTGGCTTGCAGTTCATTTCTCAAAGGTAGGCATCAGAGTAAATGCAATTGCTCCCGGCTTCTTCTCAACCAAGCAGAATGCTGCACTTCTCTTTAACGAAGACGGTTCACCCACACCCAGAACAGGCAAAATTCTTGCTGCAACTCCTATGGGTCGTTTCGGTAAGAGCGAGGAGCTTGACGGTGCACTTCTCTTCCTTGTAAACAACGAAGCAGCTTCATTTATTACAGGTATTGTTATTCCTGTAGACGGTGGCTTCTCAAGCTATTCAGGTGTTTAATTTTATAAATATTTTTATATCGAATTCACATATATTCAAAGGAGATACATTAAAATGAGTGATATGTTCAAGACAATTTACGAGCTTGGTATTATTCCTGTTGTTGCAATTGACGATGCTGACAAAGCAGTACCTCTTGCAAAGGCTCTTCGTGACGGCGGTCTTCCTGCAGCTGAAATTACTTTCAGAACTGCTGCCGCTGAAGAATCAATCAGAAGAATTACAGCAGAATGTCCCGACGTGCTTGTTGGTGCAGGTACAGTTCTTACAAAGGAACAGGCTGACAGAGCAGTTGCTGCCGGTGCAAAGTTCATTGTAACACCCGGCTTCAACCCCGAAATGATTGCTTATATCAAGTCTCTCGGTATTCCCATGATGCCCGGTGCTGCAACACCCGGTGAAATGGAACAGGCTATGAGTATGGGTCTTACAAACATCAAGTTCTTCCCTGCAGAAGCTAACGGCGGTGTTGCAAAGCTTAAGGCTCTTGCAGGTCCCTATCAGGCTGCAAAATGGATGCCTACAGGCGGCGTAAATGCTAAGAATCTCAACGATTACCTTTCATTTGACCGCATTATCTGCTGCGGCGGCACATGGCTTGCAACAAGCGCTGATATTGCAAAGGGCGACTGGGACGGTATTACTGCTAAGTGCAAGGAAGCAGTTAAAACTATGCTCGGCTTCAAGCTTCACAGTGTATGCGTTTACGGCAACAACGAAAGTGCAGAAAAGGATGCAAAATTCCTTTGCAATCTCTTCGGCTTTGAATATAAAGAAACAGAGTGCGGTATTTCAGCTGACGGTGCAGTGTGCTTCTCAAAGGACGAGAGCGACGCAAAGGGTTGTATCATAATTTCAACTCTTAACGGCAACCGTGCAATGGCTTATGTTCAGAGAATGGGCGTTGAAATTGATCCCGACATCTGGTACGATGCAAAGGGTAATGTTTCATGCTTCGGTCTCAAGGACACAGTTGCAGGCTTTGAAATCTGTATTGAACAGAAATAAGGAGGATTTTGACAATGGCTAAAATAGTAACTTTCGGTGAGCTTATGCTCAGACTCGCTCCCAACGGTTATTACCGTTTCTTCCAGAACGATCAGATGCAGGCAACCTTCGGCGGCGGTGAAGCAAATGTTGCAGTTTCACTCAGTAACTACGGTATGGATGCTTCATTTGTAACAAAGCTTCCCTCACACGCAATCGGTCAGGCTGCAGTTAACTCACTGCGTGCTCTCGGTGTTGACACAAAGGACATTGTAAGAGGCGGCGAAAGAGTTGGTATCTACTACCTTGAAAAGGGTGCTTCACAGCGTGGTTCAGTATGCATCTATGACAGAGCATACTCAGCAATTCAGCTTGCAAAGAGAGAAGATTTTGACTGGGATAAAATTTTCGACGGTGCAGACTGGTTCCACTTTACAGGAATTACTCCCGCTATCGGCGGTGACCTTGTAAACATCTGTCTTGACGCTTGTAAGGCTGCTAAAGCTAAGGGTGTAAAGATTTCATGCGACCTTAACTACAGAGGTAAGCTCTGGACAAGAGAGGAAGCAAGAAAGGCTATGACAGAGCTTTGCAAGTACGTTGATGTTTGCATTTCAAACGAAGAAGACGCAAAGGACGTATTCGGTATTGAAGCAGAAAACACCGACATTTACGGCGGTAAGCTCAACAAGGACGGCTACAAGTCAGTTGCAAAGCAGCTTAAGGACACATTCGGATTTGAAAAGGTAGCAATCACTCTTCGTTCATCAATTTCAGCTAACGATAACGATTGGGCAGCAATGCTTTACGACGGTGAAAACAACTGCTTCTCAAAGGAATATCACCTTCACATCGTTGACCGTGTAGGCGGCGGTGACAGCTTCGGTGGCGGTCTTATTTACGCACTCCTCAGCGGTAAGGACACTCAGGCAGCAGTTGAATTTGCAGTTGCAGCTTCAGCTCTCAAGCACTCAATTGAAGGCGACTATAACCGCGTAAGCGTTTCAGAAGTAGAAAAGCTTGCAGGCGGCGACGCTTCAGGCCGTGTTCAGAGATAAACAAACCCCTGAAAAAATGTAAACAATCCCGTTATGTATACGGGTAAAATAAACAAAAACAAAGGAGAAACAACAATGAACACAAAAACAAAAGAATTAAGACCCTTTGGCTGGAGAGATAAGCTCGGCTACGCTATGGGTGATATGGGTTGCGGATTTTCATTCCAGCTCGTTTCAACCTTTATGCAGCTTTTCTACCTTCAGTTTATCGGTATTTCACCCAACGACTATGCAGTAATTATCCTCATTTCAAAAGCATTCGACGCTATTAACGATGTTGTTATCGGTAACCTTGTTGACACAAAGAAAATCGGCAAAAAGAGCAAGTATATGCCTTGGATTCTTCTTGGCGCAGTAACACTCATTATCTTCAACGTTATGATTTTTGCTCCCATAAAAGATTTCTCATATGCAGGTAAATATGCTTGGTGTCTTATTTCCTACTGTCTGTGGTCAATCTCTTACACAATGGTAAATGTACCCTACGGCTCACTTCACTCAGTAATTACAGATAAGCCTCAGGAAAGAACTGCTCTTTCAACCTTCCGTTCAATCGGTGCTGCTCTTCCCGCAATTGTTATTATGATCGTTCTTCCCGGCATCGTTTACAACACAACAACAGATGCAAACGGTGTTGAAGTTCAGACACTTAAGGGTGAAACTCTTCTTCCCGTTGCAATTGTAATGTCAATTGTTGCTCTTGTTGTTCTCTGGGGTACAACAAAGCTTGTTACAGAACGTGTTCAGCGTGAAGAAACAGGTGAAAACACAACCGGTATAAAGTCATTCTTCTCAGCTTTCAAGGCATTCTTCACAAACAGAGCTATGGTTGGTGCAACTCTTGCAACTGTTGCTTCTGTTGCTCTTTTCAACTCAACAATGGCTCTTAACAACATGGTTTTCCAGTATTTCTTCAAGGATGCAAGTAAAATCGGTATGGCTATGATAGGCTCTTATGCTCCGATGATTCTTGTTATGATTTTCGTTGGTAAGCTTACTGCCAAGTTCGGCAAGAAGAACCTTATTGCTTTTTCTACTCTTATCAGCTCAATCGGCGGTCTTGCATTCATGCTTCTTCCCATGTCAGCTGATTCAAAGGGTATGATTCTTTACATTGTTACTCTTATGTTCCTCAACACCGGTAACTGCATCTTCCAGGTTACAGTATGGGCTATTGTTGCTGACTGTATCGAAGTAAGCTACCGCAAGACAGGTAAGGCAGAAGAAGGCTCACTTTACGCTCTTTACTCATTCTTCCGTAAGCTCTCACAGGGTGTCGGTCAGGCAGTTGTTTCAGTAGGTCTTACAGCGATCGGCTTTGTTGAAGGTGAAAACGCTGTTCAGCCCGAAAACTTCGGTTCAGATGTTAAGAATCTTTACATTCTTGTTCTTGTAATCGGTTCATTCCTTACATTTGCTTCAATGCAGTTCATCTACAATATCAGCAAGAAGGACGAAGAAGCAATGGCTGTGTCAACAGCAGAAGTTGCTGAAATTTCAACAGGCAAGGGTCTTGACGACTAAGAAAAAATCATACAAAAAAGCAGGGGATTTCCCTTGCTTTTTTTGTTTTTTGCCTGATTTAAAATGAGATTGCTTTGAGTTGACTGAAAAAAGTAAAATTATACCGGAAATTGAGCAAAATAAAGCAAAAAAAATGCCGTAAAGTGTTGATATTTTTTTGTAAAAATGGTATTATTAGTCGAATAATCTATGTTGGTGTTTTGCGACTTTCTCAAGGAGAGAAGTATGGAGACCTGACAGAAGCGTCGAACGTTTCCGGCATGGAGGGGACCGAGCAATCGGTCGCAATAAAAATAGAA
>JAFOXT010000071.1 GCA_017425745.1 Clostridia bacterium
CACCATGGTACGCCGCCAACTTGAAGACCTATCTCGCATCTATCCCATAACCTACAGCGTTGTTTTAGCCTACCTTCCAACAAAGAAAAGCGAATATGATGACTACACTAACACCATTCTCCCCGAAGGCATTGAAACTTCACCGAAACGCTTCGCAATCTCTTACCGTAACAAATGGATGGTGGAGCAGTCTGATATTGTCATTACTTATGTTGCCCGAACCTACGGCGGTGCTTGGCAGTTTAAGGCTATGGCTGAGAGGCAAGGGAAGACGGTAATTGAGCTAAACAAATAAAAGTGGCTAAAAAATAAGATAAATTTAATTTTTATATTGACAAAGTCAATTTAAAGTGTTAAACTACTAAATAAGTTAACATAATAAAAACTGTGACGAAGACGGAATCTGAGGCTTGTTTTTTCAGAGAGTCAGGGACGGTGTGAGCCTGACAAAACATTTCAGATTTCCCATCCCTTCTGAGTTGGAAGTTCGAAACACTGACGGTTTAGTAGATGCTTCTCGTGAATGCTGCGTTAATGCATAGGAGTTGTTGGACTCCGAAGAGGTGGCGGATTTTTCTTATCCGCAATTTGAGTGGTACCGCGAGTGCTGAATTTATATTTACACCCGTCTCAAAGCAAAAGAAGGCTTTGGGGCGGTTTTTGTTCGCCTCAAATGCAGATATAATTAATTATAAAGAAAGGTGAATGAAAATGTTGTCTTTATCAAAAGTGTTCAATGCACAAACCGTACTAAAAAATATCATCCGCGAAACGAATGTTGTTCGTGCTCACGGCATAGCACCTGATTGCAAGTTATATCTCAAGCCTGAAAATCTGCAATTTACAGGTTCATTCAAGGTCAGAGGTGCGGCTTATAAAATAGCGATGCTTTCCGAAGAAGAAAAAGCAAAGGGAGTTGTTGCCTGTTCAGCAGGAAATCACGCTCAAGGAGTTGCTTTAGCCGCTACAAAAAATGGTATCAAATCTCTCATCTGTCTGCCTGATACAGCCCCTATTTCAAAAGTTGAAGCGACAAAAGGCTTCGGTGCTTCAGTTTGTCTTGTTGAGGGCTGCTATGATGACGCATATCAAAAGGCACTGGAGCTTAAAGAAAAAGAAGGCTATACTTTTGTTCATCCATTTGACGATGAAAATGTAATTGCCGGACAAGGAACAATTGCTTTGGAAATTTTGAATTCTCTTGACGATATTGATGCTATTGTTGTACCTATCGGTGGAGGTGGGCTTGCTGCAGGTGTAGCTTTTACAGTTAAACAAATTAATCCTGAGGTTAAGGTTTACGGTGTTCAGGTAAGTGGTGCACCGAGTATGTATAATTCTATCAAGAAAGGTGAAATTGAAGCTCTTGATTCCGTATCAACAATTGCAGACGGTATAGCTGTTAAAAAGCCCGGTATAAATACGTTTGAGCTTATCAGCAAATATGTTGATGATATTGCGCTTGTAAGTGATGAAGAAGTCGCCAGTGCTATACTCTCTTTAATTGAAAAGCAGAAAATGATAGCTGAGGGTGCAGGAGCTACAGCAGTTGCCGCTGTCATGTTTAATAAATTTCCTCTTAAAGGCAAGAGAGTTGTTGCAATTGTTTCAGGCGGTAATATAGATGTTACAAGTCTTTCCCGTGTTATTGACAGAGGTTTGCTTAATTCAGGACGCTCCACAAGTCTGCTTATTGAGCTTATTGATAAACCCGGTCAGCTAAAAGACATCTCCCGTATTATAGCTGATTGCGGCGGCAATGTAACAGGTGTACACTACGAAAAAGGTAATACGGAAAGTGTTAACGGATGCTTCCTTCGTATTGAGATGGAAACAAGGGATTTCGACCATGTTAATCTTATCACGCAAACCTTGCGCGGTGAGGGCTTTAAATTAGTAGAATAAAGATGTGATATCAGCTTATGGAATATTATAAAATCAAAATCGTGATGAGCGATAAAGCCGGCGTTCTTAACAGAGTTACTGCATTGTTCAGCAGATTACAGATAAACATCAAAATGCTGGCTTTGGATAATACGGATTACAGTGAGAATGCCGATGTTACCTTCGGCTTTCAGTGTACAGAAGAAAACAAAAAGCTTTTGCTTGGCAGACTCGAAAAAATCTTTGATGTACATTATGTAGAAGAGATGTAAAAATAAGAGCAACACCCAAAGTTAGTTTCGTCTTCAGGAGCTGCAGGTTTATTAACACTTATAATGTTGTTCTACAAACCACGTCCATTGGTTATGTAATGATTATCGCACATTCGGCTTTATCTTTTCAACCTGTGATAGCAAATCACCCCTGACTTTCATTTAAGAAGGTCAGGGGTTGATATTTGTTATTCGGCAAAGTGGGATTTGTTTATTCTTTTATAAACATCTTATCCCTATCAGGTATACCTGCTTCATCGGTAATATATCTTTCGACCTTCATGCTCAAATTATACTTTTCACGTAAACTGATGATTTTTGACATCATCGGTGATTTATGATGTATGTCGAGTGCAAGCTGGTCTTTCCAGCTATCAATTAAAAGGACGGTTTCATTGTCATTCATAGGGAAAAAGTATTCATATTTTAAGTTGCCTTCTTCGGCACGGATTTCGTCAACAATTCCCGTTGAAATCATTTCTTCGGCAAATTTTCTTGCATTTCCGTTTGTACCTGAATAGTAAATATTTACTGTAATTGCCATAAAACACACCTGCAAATTTTGATTTTTCAAACTGATTATATCACAGTCGGTCTTATCTTTTCAACCTTTGATAGCAAAACACCCCTGGCCTTCATTTAAGAAAGTCAGGGGTTA
>JAFOXT010000072.1 GCA_017425745.1 Clostridia bacterium
AAGGCATTAAAAGCATCCTTGAGTTTCTTGACGAGGAAAATCCTTTTGTCAGCGAAGAAATGCTTAAAATTGCCGTTTTTCTTAAAGAGAGAACCTTCTGCACTTACTTTGAAGCAGTTAAGGTGCAAATGCCTGCAGGCTTTACTTTTAAAACAACTGAAAACTACTTTGCGATAAGCACTGAAAAAACTGTTAAACTGAATGAAGAGCAGGAAAAGGTTTACAGATATATGCTCAGCTTTGATTCTGTACTTTCAAAAAAGCAGATTTTTTCAGATTGCTCAATTGAAGCGGATAGTGATGTTTTGCAAAAACTTATTGCAAAAAAGCTTGTTGTCAAAACTTATGATGCAGTTAAAAAGCTTGGCGACCTGACTCAGAAAACCGCCCTGCTTACTGTCAGCGATGAAAACTACGACAGTGTTTTTGAAAAGCTGACACAAAAGCAGCAAGGTGTTGTAAATGTTTTACGCGATGTCGGTGAAGTCAGTCTGAAGGAGATTTGTTATTTCACAGGTGTTACAACCGGTGTTTTGAAAACGCTCCAGAAAAAAGGTGTCATTGAAATAAATGACAGACCTAAATACAGAATACCTGAAGTCAGTTTTTCATCAAAAGCTTCAAAGGAAATTGTTTTGACTGATGCACAGCAAAAGGCTTTTAACGAGCTTCTCCTGAAATATCGTAACGGCAGCGGTGCTTCACTTCTTTACGGAATCACCGGTAGCGGTAAGACCTCGGTTTTTCTGAAGCTTATTGACGAAGTTATAAATGAAGGCCGTCAGGTTATTGTTATGGTGCCGGAGATTGCGCTGACCCCTCAGATGATGTCAATTTTCAAGGGCAGATACGGAAATGAGGTTGCAATTTTCCATAGTGCTCTTTCAGCAGGTGAGAGAAAAGATGAATACCGACGTGCTGCCAACGGTGAGGTTAAAATTGTTGTCGGAACACGTTCAGCTGTTTTTGCACCTTTTAAGAATCTTGGTCTTATTGTAATCGACGAAGAGCAGGAGCACACTTATAAATCTGAGTCTTCTCCAAGGTATCACACAAAAGATGTTGCTAAATTCAGAGCCGCTAATCATAACGCTCTTCTTTTACTTTCATCGGCAACACCAAGCATCGAAAGCTACAGCAACGCTGTTCGAGGCGCTTACAGTCTTCATACGCTTGCAGAAAGATACGGCTCTGCAGTTTTACCTGATGTAACTGTTGTTGATATGAAAAAGGATAAGCAGAGCGGAAACAAATATGCAATAAGCTCTGAACTGTTGGAGGCTCTTGAGAAAAATCTCAATGATAAGAAGCAGTCAATTCTTCTCATCAACAGACGAGGCTATAATACTTTTGCGGCGTGTGACAGCTGCGGATCAGTAATTACTTGTCCGTCATGCAGTATTTCAATGACTTACCACAGTGCAAATAACCGTCTGATGTGTCATTACTGCGGTTATTCGGCTCCTTTTATGAATACTTGTCCCGATTGCGGAAAAAATGATGTACGCTATTCGGGCTTTGGAACACAAAAAATCGAAAAAGAAATTGAAGAGCTTCTGCCTGAAGCAAGGGTTCTTCGTATGGATACTGATTCAACTTCTTCGCGTCAGGAATTTGAAAAAGGTCTTTCAGATTTTTCAGACGGAAAATATGATATTATGCTTGGCACACAAATGGTTGCAAAAGGACTTGACTTTGAAAAGGTTACCCTTGTAGGTGTAATCAGTGCTGATCAACAGCTTAACAATGACGATTTCCGAAGCGAAGAAAAAACCTTCGACCTTCTTACTCAGGTTGTCGGCAGAGCAGGCCGAGGTGAAAATAAAGGTACTGCTATTATTCAGACAATGACACCTGAAAACCATATAATAAGACTTGCCCAGAAGCAGGATTATAACACTTTTTACGAAAACGAAATAATAATAAGAAAAACAATGCTTTATCCTCCATACTGTGATCTTTGTTCAGTGTGTTTTATATCTGAAAACGAGAACAGTGCACTGAAATGTTCAAAAGAATTTTTAACAGAATTAAGAGGAATTACTGCAGAGAAATATATAAATCAAAAAATAATTGTTCTTGGCCCTATGCCACCCAGACTTTCAAAAATTAATAACAAATTCAGATACAGAATCATAATAAAATGTAAGAATTCAAAGGATTTCCGTAGTATGATTTCAGAGCTGCTTATTAAGTTTGGAAAGAACAATAAATTCAGAGATGTAACATTAATAGCGGACATCAATCCGGAAAATTTAGCTTAATTTAAGTCAGGAGAATATAATAATGGCAATAAGAAAAATCGTAACTTCAGAAGACCCCATTTTAAGAAAAACCAGCAGAAAAGTTGAAAAGTTTGATGAAAAGCTCGGGTATCTGCTTGATGATATGAGAGAAACACTGAGAAAGGCAGAAGGTGCCGGTCTTGCAGCTGTTCAGGTTGGCATTTTAAGAAGAGTTGTTCTTGTTGACGTAGGCGACGGACTTCTTGAGCTTATCAACCCCGAAATAGTAGAAACAAAAGGTGAGATTGAAGATACAGAGGGTTGTCTTTCTGTTCCCGGTGAATGGGGACTTGTAAAAAGACCCGAATATGTAAAAATCAAGGCTCAGGACAGACGAGGTGTATGGCACAGATATGAAGGTACTGACCTTAAAGCTCGCTGCTTCTGTCACGAAATTGACCATCTTGACGGTATAATTTACACTGATAAGGTAATTAAAAAGCTTACTCCTGAGGAAGCTCAGGAATTCAGAAGTAAAAATAAAGGAGAATAATCTCATGAGAATAGCATTTATGGGTACTCCCGACTTCGCCGTTGATTGTCTCAGAGCTCTTGCTGAGTCTGAGCATGAGGTTGTCGGTGTATTCTGTCAGCCTGACAAGCCGGTAGGAAGAAAGCAGGAGCTTACACCTCCTGATGTAAAGGTTGAAGCTTTGAAGCATAATCTTCCTGTTTTTCAGCCGGTTTCTTTAAGAAACGGAAAGGGTGTTGAAATTCTTGAAGAAATCAAACCCGACCTCGTTATTGTTGTAGCTTACGGTAAGATTCTTCCCGATGAATTTCTCACTTTCCCGAAATACGGTTGCATTAACATCCACGCATCAATTCTTCCCAAGTACAGAGGTGCATCACCGATTCATTTTGCAGTGCTTAACGGTGACAAGGAAACCGGTGTAACCTCTATGCAGATGGACAGTGGTCTTGATACCGGCGATATTCTTCTTGTAAAGAAGGCAGAAATCGGTATTAACGATACAACCGAAAAAATGTATGAAATCCTCGCTCCCTTAGGTGCAGAAGTGCTTATGGAAACAATTGACCTTCTTGAAAAAGGTATGCTCAGTCCTGTTAAGCAGGATGATTCTCAAGCAACTAAGGTCGGACTTCTTTCAAAGGATATGAGTCCCATTGACTGGACAAAATCAGCCTTTGAGATTCATAATAAAATCCGCGGCCTTTACAGCTGGCCCGGTGCAAGCACGACATTAAACGGAAAAACATTGAAGATACATTCTTCGGTTTTATCCACAAAAAAGGGGCATAATAATCCCGGTGAGGTTGTAGATACAAACGGCACAATAGTTGTATCCTGCGGTGACGGAAATTGCGTTGAGCTTACAGTTATTCAGCTTGAAGGTAAGAAGCGTATGGATTCATCTGCCTTCCTCAACGGTTATCAGCTCCCCAAGGGAACAATTTTAGGTAAATAAAGAAATACGGACGTGTTTTTATGATATGGTATGATTATTACTATCTTATTCTTGTTGTACCCGCTCTTATAATTTCAGGTATTGCTCAGTGGAAGGTAAAGAGCACCTACAGCAAGATGTCACAGATGCAGAATAGGAGAGGACTTTCAGGCGCTGAAGCTGCACAAAGAGTTTTAGCTTATTATGGCATAAATAATGTTGCAATTCAGCAGACTCATGGCAGACTCAGTGACCATTATGATCCTCGAAGCAACGTTATCAGGCTTTCACCTGAGGTTTACAGCGGACGTTCAATTGCTTCTGTCGGTATAGCTTGCCACGAAGCAGGACACGCAGCACAGCACGCGCAGAATTATGTCCCTATCAAGGTTCGAAATCTTATTTTGCCCGTTGCAAATATCGGTTCAAGCTTCGGATTCATTATTGCTATTTTAGGCTATTTTCTCGGATTTGGAATGCTGATAGATATCGGTATTATTCTTTTTGCAAGTGTTACCGTTTTCCAGCTTGTTACTCTTCCCATTGAATTCAATGCAAGCCGACGTGCACTTAATGTGATTACAGAAACAGGTATGCTCGAAGAAATTGAAAGCGAACGTGCAAAGCAGGTTCTTTCTGCAGCTGCAATGACATATGTTGCTGCGCTTCTTGTATCTGTTATGTCACTTTTACGTCTTATTCTCAGAACACGCAACAGGAGGAACTGACCTTGTCTAACCCAAGACAGATTGCATTCAATGCCCTTTGTAAAATTGAAAAAGACAGTTCATATTCTAATCTTGCGCTTGACAGTATTCTGTCAAAAAGCGAGCTTGACACAAGAGATAAATCTTTTGTGTCTGCTTTGTTTTACGGCGTTATTGAAAGAAAGCTCACACTTGATTATAATCTTTCACTTTATCTGTCAAAGCCACTGAAAAAGCTTAAGCCTGAGCTTCTTGTTCTTCTCAGAATGGGAGCTTATCAGCTTTTGTTTATGGAAAAAATCCCCGTTTCGGCTGCTGTTAACGAGTCAGTCAAGCTGTCTAAGAAGAATTCCCTTCAGTTTGCAAGCGGGCTTATTAACGCAGTTTTGAGAAAAATAAGCCTTAACGGGCTGTGTCTTCCTGAGAAAGATAATTCATCTGACTATTTAAGTGTCAAATATTCCTGCAATAAGTGGCTTATTGAAAAGTGGCTTAAAGAGTACGGCAGAGAAGATACAGAGAATTTTCTTGAATGCTCCCTTGGGGCTCCTGATACCTACATAAGAGTTAATACGCTTAAAACTGATAGTGATTCTTTGATTGCTTTACTCGAAAAAGAGGGGATTGCAGCGGAGAAAACTAACCTTGAAAATGCGCTCAAAATCAATTTCGGCGGTAATTCCATAGAAACTGTACGTGCTTTTAAAGAAGGTCTTTTTCACGTTCAGGATATGGCGTGTCAGCTTGCAGTTAAGGCTCTTGGAGTAAGCGAAGGTGATATAGTGTTTGATCTTTGTGCAGCACCCGGCGGTAAAACATTCACACTTGCTGAATACGCAGGTGAAAACGGTTCTGTGCTCGCTTTCGATATATATGAAAACAGAGTTTCACTCATCAAAAAAGGCGCAGAGAGACTGGGTTTAACTAATGTAAAAGCAATGACAGGCGATGCCTCGGTGTTCAATAAAAGCATCGGACTTGCCGACAAGGTTCTTTGTGATGTTCCTTGTTCCGGATTTGGCATAATCGGCAAAAAGCCTGAAATTAAATATAAAAGCGCTGATGAAGCAGCTGAAATAGAAAAGCTTCAGTACCCTATACTTGAAAACGCTTGCAGATATGTAAAAGAAGGCGGAAGACTTCTCTATTCAACCTGTACGCTTTCAAAGGCAGAAAATGAAAATGTCTGCGAAAGATTTTTAAAGGAACATGCTGATTTCATAAGTGTTACACCGTTAAAGGAAATCAGTGAACTGAATTTCCTTACACTTATGCCGCATAAAAACGGCACAGATGGATTTTTTATTGCACTTTTTGAAAGGAAAGAGTGAAAATGAAAAAGGATATTAAGTCAATGTCTATTGCTGAACTCAAGGAAGAAATGCTTTCTTTGGGCGAAAAAGCTTTCAAAGCAACCCAGATATATTCGTGGCTTCACAAGCATTCAGCAGAGAGTTTTGATGAGATGACGAATATTTCTAAGGATTTACGCGAAAATCTCAAAAAAAATTATGATATTTACAATTGCACTATTGAAAAAAAGTTAGTTTCAGTGTATGATGATACAGTTAAGTATTTATTCAGGCTCAACGACGGTGAACTGATTGAATCTGTAGTTATGAAGTATAAATACGGCTATACAATCTGTGTTTCCAGTCAGGTTGGTTGCAAAATGGGCTGCCGGTTTTGTGCTTCGGGAATTGCCGGTTTTGTGCGTAATCTTACACCGTCAGAAATTCTTTCTCAGATATATAAGGCACAGAAGGATCTTGATATAAGAATTTCCCATATCGTTATGATGGGTGTAGGCGAGCCTCTTGATAATTACGATAATGTAATTAAATTCCTCAGACTTGTTTCTGATGAAAACGGAATCAATATCGGTATGCGCAATATTTCACTTTCAACCTGCGGTGTTGTTACGGGCATATATAAGCTTATGGAAGAAAAGCTTCAGCTTACTCTTTCGATTTCCCTTCACGCACCCGACGATGAAACAAGAAGTAAAACTATGCCGGTTAATGACAGATGGAATATTGACGAGCTTTTAAAGGCTTGTAAAGACTACATCAAAGCTACAAACAGAAGAATTTCATTTGAATACGCTATGATAAGCGGAGTTAATGACAGCGATGAATGTGCAAGAAAGCTCGGAATGAAGCTTAAAGGAATGCTTTGCCATGTAAATCTTATCCCTGTAAATTCCGTTAAAGAACGCTCTTATACTAAGAGCAGCAAGGAAAGAATGGAATCTTTTATTAAAATACTTGGCAAATACGGAATTAATGCAACTGTCAGACGAACACTCGGCAGTGATATAAATGCCTCTTGCGGTCAGCTGAGAAGAGGAGAAAACAGTAACTGATTTTCAAGGAGTGGTAAAAATGAAACTTGTAGGCGGCACTCACGTGGGTATGGTCAGAGCTAAAAATGAAGATACATACCGTTGCGGAAAATTCGCTGACGGTACTGCCTGGGCGCTTGTTTGTGACGGTATGGGCGGTGTACACGGCGGTCAGCTCGCTTCTTCAATTGCGGCTGATATGGTCAGTGACAAAATTAAAAAGTGCTATAATCCCGCTATGTCCGTTTCTTCTCTTGAAAATCTGCTCCTTTCAGCAGTAACAACCGCAAATGTTCTTGTATTTGACAGAGGAGATTTAGATATTTCTCTTAAGGGCATGGGAACAACAATCGTGGCGGCAATAATTAAAGACAATGAAGCTTGTATTGCGCACGTAGGCGACAGCAGAGCTTATATCATTGAAAACGAAAAAATCAGACAGGTTACCCGTGACCACTCGCTTGTTCAGGAAATGTATGACAGCGGAAAAATCACCTTTGAAGAGATGGAAACTCATCCGCAGAAGAAC
>JAFOXT010000073.1 GCA_017425745.1 Clostridia bacterium
AAAATGCTTCAGTGAAGCATTTTCGCCGACGTGGCAACGAGCGTAGCGAGGCGATAGGTGCGGCAGCACTGGAACAAAATCCCTTGCTCTCCGCCAAAGAAAGTACCACTGTTGATACAATCGTATCGATGGTGGTATTGTTGTTTTATACTGTTTTACCTTTGTAGCATAAGGGGTTATGAAAGAAAGCGTTGCAGTTGGGGTAAGGTGTGCCCTTGCTGCAACACTGTTTTTATGTGGTTGGGGATGGAATTGTTGTTTAGTATAGGTAAGTAATCGTTAAATTATGGGGGTATCGTTAAAAGGTTCAAACTAAGAAACAAAACCACATTTTATTTTAAAAATATTGTTTTCATGTGAATTGTATGATATTATTATACAAAATAGAACAGCCGAGGTGTTTTTTATGAGCATTGGCGATAATATCAGACAGAGAAGATGTGAATTAGGCATGTCACAACGTGACCTTGCTGAAATAATGGGATATAATACTCATTCCACAATAGGCAAAATAGAAAATGGAGCTGTAGATGTTTCCCACTCAAGAATTGTTCAATTTGCAGAAGCACTTAATGTTTCTGTTGAATATTTAATCGGGGCAACTTCTACCTTGGAAGAAAATAGCGTAGCACCCGAATTAAAAGCTAGTAACCGAGATGTTTTTTCATCTAACTTGAGGTTACTGATGAGTAAAGCTGGAAAATCTCGCAAAGAAGTAAGCGAAGCAATTGATGTTAGCTACAATACTTTCACAGACTGGTATAAAGGTAAAAAATATCCCCGAATTGAAAAAATGGAACTTTTGGCAAATTATTTTGGAGTTTCAGTATCGGAACTTGTTGGTAAACATGGTGAAGAAATTGAATCAAACATATCTCCACAAAATGTAAAAAATGAAGTTCTTGATGTTATTATAAGATTACATACAGATTCAGAGTTTCTTGAACTTGTTGAAAAAATCAGCAAATTGGATAATGAACAAATCAAGGCATTTCAACGCTTTCTTAAAGCGTTCAGTGAATAAGATATGACTATACCATTTTTTATTGAAAAATATGTAAAACAGATTAAGGCTATGAACCCGAAATATGATAAGCCTTGTGAAGTCAGTAAGCTTGATCCCATCACCTTTACAGACTCAGAAAATATAAAGCTCTCTTTCGTCGCCCTTGCTGACACTCATCTGCCTGACCGCAACACCGCAGAGAAAAACCTTGAAAATATCTTCACTGACATTTCCGGCTCAAAAGAAAAAATTGACGCCCTCATTCTTGCAGGAGATATTGCCGATTATGGCTTTACCAAAGAGTACAGAAGATTTTTCAGAGTTTTCACCAGGCATAAAAATGAGCTTAAGCTATTAATCACAATGGGCAACCACGATGTACGGCTTTTTTATAAAACCGCACTTTATAACATAACAAACGGCATTGAAGATCTTCTGAGCATCAATCTCAACGGAAAGCCATATTATAGCTATAATGTAAACGGCTACAGATTTATCGTTCTCGCCACAGAAAAGCCCTGTCTTTTAGAGGCTTACATTTCTCCTGAACAGATTGACTTTCTCAAAAATGAATTGAAAAAAGCTTCAGAAGAAAACGAGCCTTGCTTTGTAATCTGCCACCAGCCTTTAGATAATACCCACGGTCTACCGAAGGTGTGCAAAAACGGCAGCATCGGCAAACAGAACAATCAGGTAAAAGCTGTTCTTGAAAAGCATAAGAATGTATTTTTCCTGAACGGACATCTTCACAGCGGTATATGTGATTATGTTGAAAGCATCATAAATAAAGAAAACAATGTTATTTCAATAAATCTCCCAAGCTACCGAAAGGAAAATAATTTCGGCTCTATTCCCTCAGGTGCAGGATACATCTGCGAGGTTTACGAGGATAAGGTTATCTTCAAAGCAAGAAGCCTTCTTACCGGCGGATACATAAAGGGACATAATACATATTTTGAATATCCGCTTATTTTCTGAATTCAATAAAAAAGGAGTGTCACCTGACACTCCTTTCATTTTTACACCTCTGCCTTCCAGAGACCGTGAAGGTTGCAGTAAGCAAAAACTGCAACGGGCTTTTCATCGCAAAGTGCGAAGCTTACTTCAGGAGCCTTTCCTACCTCAAGGCACTTGCGCTGACCACCCTTGTCAGTCTGAAGATATACCCAGAGAATGCTGTGTTCCTCTACCATAGGATGCTCAACTGAACCGATTTTCACTTTTACGATGTCACCGTCAACACTTACTACAGGAATATGCTTTTCATGACTTGCTTCAACAACGCCTGCTTCAAGCTTTGTCATTTTCTGTCCGCAGCACATCATAGGCACGCCCGCATCGTTGATCATTCCGATAAGATTACCGCAATGCTCACAGATATAAAACTTATTGTTATTACACATAATAAACACCTCCGCATTTTATTTTGCAACTTTATTTTAACATTAAAACATAAATAATGCAAGATATTTTTTATTGAACTAAAAAGAAAAACAGTGTATAATTAAACTAAATTATTATAAGGATGTGATATCCATGAATAAAAGGCTTTTTCTTCAGGCACTCATAAAATTCATTTGCGGCATTCTTCTTGTAGGACTGCTTGTGTTTCTTCCTGCCGGAACACTCAGCTTCTTCGGAGGATGGCTGTTTATAGGAACTTTGTTTATCCCCATTTTTATTATGGGAATTGTTATGATGTTTAAAAGTCCTGAGCTTCTTGAAAAAAGGCTTAACGCAAAAGAAAAGGAAAAAGAACAAAACCTTGTTGTAAAGCTCAGCGGACTTATGTTCCTTGGCGGTTTTGTTGTTGCCGGACTTGATTTCCGTTTCGGTTGGTTACCCTTACCTGAATGGGTTTCAATTGTTGCCGCGGTATGCTTCCTACTGTCCTATCTTATCTATGCCGAGGTAATGCGTGAGAATGCTTATCTTTCAAGAACAATTGAAGTTCAGGAAGGACAGACAGTTGTTGATACCGGTCTTTACGGCATTGTCCGTCACCCTATGTACAGTGCTACGCTGATTTTATTCCTTGCAATCCCCCTGATTCTCGGCTCGCTTTATTCTTTTTTAATTTTTCTCTGCTATCCTTTTATAATAGCAAAGAGAATCAGAAACGAGGAGGAGCTTCTTCAAAAAGAGCTTAAGGGCTATGCCGAATATAAAAACAAGGTGAAATACCGTCTTATACCCTTCATATGGTAATGAGCTTGTAGGCCGTCAGGCTTTACATAGATAAAGACAAAAGAAAGAGAGAAAATTATGAACAGAAGCTTTAATATGATAATGAAGGATTTTATCCTTGCAATCACAATCATCACTACAATGATCGGCACCTTTTTCGGATTTATCAAAACCGATTTTACTCCGCCCGACAGTAACTACCCCATAGCAGACGCTCTTCAGGTTGAAGAAAAAAATCTGCAGTGGCCTGAAGGTCAGATTTTCCCCACCTTTTCTGCGCCTGAGAGTGAGCTTATTGCTTTTCCCGCCGATATTCTTCCTATGAGAGAAATGACAGCACTTTCCTGCCTTCAGGGCTTTGTCAATGCAATTGACACCCGTATGGTAATTCTTGAAAGCGACGTTGAAAAGTGGCTTAACGATTACGGCTTCGGTTTTACAAGAGTTAATTCAGAAAATGTTTTTGACTCAATAAAAAAGCTTGCTGAAAGGTCTGTTTCAGGTGTTGTTCTTTATTCCGACGAAATCAGTGAGCACTATGTAAACCTTGCTTCTTCAATCGGAAACCTTTCAAACGCTATTCCTCTCACTGCAGAAGCCTATGATAAATGGAAGGCAAACGGAATCGAGCTTCCCGTTATTGCAGATATAAGAGGTATCACCTACGATAATCCCACTGAAATCTATAAGTATTTCTTCGACAATTACTGGGATGACTGCAACAAGAGAATTCTTCTTGTTCAGGGTCCCGGCTTTGCAGTACAGATGCGTGACCTTGCTTCTGCTGTAGGCGGAGCCGTTGTATATCTTTCATGTGCAGGCGGCACCGAAGCTAAAATGTTCAAGGAATATCTCAAGGATATGAAGCCCGGCAAGTCAATTCTTACAGGCTGGTACGGCGGTCAGGAAAGAGAGCTTATGACCACTGCTGCACAGTGCGGTCTTTCATGCGTTCCCTCTGACCATTTCAGCAATCCCTCTGTTTTTGCACAGGATATTCCCGTTGAAATTCCTGCTGTACCTGATATGCCCGAGCTTCAGAACAAAATTTATATTGCATACTTCCTCAGCGACGGTGACAATATTCAGTATAATATGCACGCTATGAGACTTTTCTGGGATGACAACAGACACGCTCAGGGCAAGGTGCCTGTAAACTGGACAATCAGTCCTGCCCTTGTGGATATTGCACCGGGAATGATGAACTATTATTACAGACAGGCAACGGATACAGAATGCTTCGTTTGCGGTCCCTCAGGTCTCGGCTACACAATGCCGGTAAACACCTTCGGTTCAAATCTCGGTATTCAGTTCCTTTCAAACAAAAAGTTTGACGCCTTCACAGATATGACTAACGGCTATCTCAGAAAATCAGGTCTTCGCACAGTTACAATCTGGGATAATCTTACACTGCCTCAAAGAAATATCTACACCAAAAACGGCGACTATCTTTACGGTATAACAGTACATAACTTTACCAACAGCTCACTCTGGCTTCAGTATACAAGTGTTTCCAACGACACCCTTGTTATGCAGCTTACTCCCTCATATTTTGCAACCAACGCTGAGGGTACAACACCCATAACCGACATCGAAAACGATATAAAGGCAGCTATAAAATATCATAAATATAACGGCAAAAAGCCCGTTTTCGTTGCTGCTCAGGCAAGCTCTTGGGCTTTCCACAACATAAACGATGTTGCTTATCTTGAAGAG
>JAFOXT010000074.1 GCA_017425745.1 Clostridia bacterium
GGCGGTGTGCTTACAATTGACAAAAAAGTTTCAAAGCATCACAAATAAGCTGGCACCGGTATTCTCTCTTTTAGGTTTTGTGCTTCTCTGGCTCTTTCTTTCAGAGGGTGAAATTGTGCCCCGATATATGCTGCCCTCACCAATTGAGGTCGGCAGGACATTCATAAATGATTTTCCTATACTTATGAAGCATCTCAGGGTCACCCTTAAAGAGGCAATTCTCGGACTTTTAATCGGTACAGGTATGGGCTTTGTGTTTTCTGTGCTTATGGACAGATTTACCTTTCTTTACAAGGCCTTTTACCCTATACTTGTTATTACACAGACCATACCCACAATTGCACTTGCCCCCTTGCTTGTGCTCTGGATGGGCTTTGGTGCTGCACCGAAAATCACTCTCGTTGTGCTTACAACGTTTTTCCCCATAACCATTTCACTTCTTGACGGCTTTAAAAGTGCCGACGAGGACGCTGTGGGACTTATCAGAAGTATGGGCGGAAGCAGACTTACCGTTTTCCGCCATATCAAGCTTCCCTCAGCTATGGAGCAGTTTTTCTCAGGCCTTAAGGTTTCTGCTTCATACGCCGTTGTGGGCGCTGTTGTATCCGAATGGCTTGGCGGCTTCGAGGGTCTCGGTGTATATATGACAAGAGTAAAAAAAGCTTATGCCTTTGACAAAATGTTTGCTGTTATTATCCTTATTTCTGCAGTTTCTCTTTTGCTTATGGCTTTTGTGGCACTGCTTAAATTCATCGCACTTCCTCACAAAAGGAAAGAGATAAGGATGAATAAAATTATGAAAAAAGTTATAGCAATAGTTCTTGTAATCATACTTGCAGCAGGCGCGTTTGCCCTTTATAAAAACGCAATTAAGCCTGAACAGAGCGCTGAAATCACCCTTTGCCTTGACTGGACTCCCAACACAAACCACACCGGCTTTTTTGTTGCGGACAAGCTTGGCTACTACGAGGATGAAGGTCTTACCGTTTCAATTGTTCAGCCTCCCGAAAACGGAGCAGAGCTTATGGTAGCCTCAGGTCAGGCACAGTTCGGCATTACGGCTCAGGACTCAATCGCTCCCTCCTATGCTTCTGAAAATCCCCTTGAGGTAACAGCAGTTGCCGCTATTCTTCAGCACAACACCTCGGGCATTGTTTCCCGTAAGGGTGAAGGCTGCCACACACCAAAGGGTCTTGAGGGCAAAACCTATTCAACCTGGGACAGTCCCGTTGAAAAGGCTATGATAAAGCACGTTATGGAAAAAGAGGGTGCCGATTTCGGCAAGGTGAACCTTATTCCCAACGTTATCACCAACGAGCCTCTTGCCCTTAAAAACCACGACACCGACGCTATCTGGATTTTCTACGGCTGGGGCGGTATTCAGGCTAAAATTGACAAGGTGGACTGTGACTTCTTCTTCTTCAGCGATATTGATGAGGTTATGGACTACTATACTCCTACCCTTATTGCAAACAACAGCTTCCTCAGCGAAAACGCTGACACTGCAAAGGCTTTTCTGAAAGCTACTGCAAAAGGTTACGAGTTTGCCGTAAAGAATCCCGAGGCTGCTGCTCAGATTCTTATTGAAGCAGACACAACGGGCTCACTTATCGGCTCAGAGGAGCTTGTTACCGAAAGTCAGAAATGGCTCGCACAGTATTATATTTCAGACGCTCCCTGCTGGGGCTATATTGATTCTGAGCGTTGGAACGGCTTTTACGGCTGGCTTTATGAAAACGAGCTTGTTTCAAAGGACCTCAGAGGTATGGGCTTCACCAACGATTATTTAAATTGAAAAGCTTAAAGGTTGACTATTATGGTGCATTTAAAAGCAGAAAACATAACAAAAAAATATGAGGGTGAAAAGGTAATTTCTGACATCAGCATAGAGCTTCACGAGGGCGAAATTGTGTCCCTTCTCGGTGTAAGCGGCGGCGGAAAAACTACCCTTTTCAACGTGCTGTCAGGCCTTTCACAGCCTGACGAAGGCAAAGTTTTTCTTTCAGAGAAGGACATTACGGGCAAGCCCGGTAATATCAGCTATATGCTGCAGAAGGATTTGCTTCTGCCTTATTACACAACTCTTCACAATGTTGCTCTGCCCCTTATCATAAAGGGCGAAAAAAAGAAAGAGGCTTACCTGAAGGCTCAGAAGCTTTTTTCCTTCTTCGGTCTTGAGGGCACAGAGAAAAAATTCCCTCATCAGCTTTCGGGCGGTATGCGTCAGCGGGCAGCCTTTCTGCGCACTTATCTTTCCTCTGAGGGTGTTGCTCTTCTTGACGAGCCCTTCAGCGCACTTGATACTATTACAAAGGCTTCGGTTCATGAATGGTATCTTAAAATTATGGAAGAAATCAGACTTTCCACCCTTTTTATCACCCACGATATTGAGGAAGCAATTCTTCTTTCTGACAGAGTTTATATACTTTCGGGAAAACCGGGCAGAATTACAGATGAAATTAAAATTGACCTGCCCAAGCCCCGAAGCAATTCTATTGTTTTTACAGAAGAGTTCAACAAGTATAAAAAGTTGATTTCAGAAAAAATCATTTCAGACTTCCGATAAACGCACAAGAACAACAATATCATTTTGAAATCTATAACAAGAAAGCCGTACAAAGCTCGATGCCTTGTACGGCTTTGATATTGTTTTTTCGGCACTTCTTATATTTTTTAAGAAAATTTATTTTGACAAAACAACTTTGTTATGCTATAGTAAAATTACAGAATGTACCATAAGTTACAAAAACGGCATTTTAGTCCTAAATAATACAAATGAAGGGAGTATATACTATGCCAAAGGAATATAGTTGCGTAAAACGAACAAAAAAAGCCTTTGAAACCGCTCTTACAGAGCTTGCAAAGGAATATCCGTTCAACAAGATAACAGTTAAAATGCTTTGCGATAAGGCTGAGCTCAGCAGAAACGCCTTTTATTTCCACTATAATGATATCAACAACCTTCTTGAAAGCATTGAAAACGATGTAGTAGACGAGATTCTGTCACTGCTTGAAACTATTGAAAAGGTTGATTTCCCCGAAAATGTTTACGTTTCCATTGAATCGCTTATAAATATTTTTGATGCGCGCCGTAATACAGTGCTTATGCTTTTCGACAAGAATTACTCAATTTCCTTTACAACAAAGGTAAGCAGAATTTACAGCGATTTCAATTTCCGCTACTTCTGCCGTTACCATAATAACGACAAAAAAATCAAATATGACTTTTTCTATATGTTCCTTTCAAGCGGTTTTTACGGCATACTCAGACATTGGCTTGAAAATCCCGAGCTTATGACCAAGGATGAGCTTATTGAGCTTACCTATGTGCTCATCAAGCGTCTTATGGTAAAGGATAATCCTAATATTGTTGATATTATTTCAATGTAAGGAGAAATTGATATGAATAAAAATAATGTTAAAGGCAGAATTTTCTCATCACCTCAGCGAAGAGCTATTGTGGCAGTTTTCTGCGTAATCATTCTTTTCGCAACCGGCTACGGTATCGGTGTTCTTGCTAACATCAATGTATATCTTCCCATGAAGAATGTTCCCGTGGTTCAGGAGGTAACAACAACCGTTCCTACAACAGTACCAACCACCGTGCCCACAACGGTACCCACAACCCTTCCTCCCGAAACAACAACCACAACTGAGCCCTCAACAACAGCCGCTCCCGAAGAGGACGAGTGCTGTCTTGCAGGTCTTTGCGACACAATCAAGGGACTTTTAGGCACAGTTTTCCCCTGCCTTGCAGAAGAAGAATAAAATCTTAAAGCTTTATGCGGACACACTGTTTCAAAGCGGTGTGTCCCTTTTTTATTAAAAATTTATTCTTTGACTTACTTTATAGGTTTATGGTATAATAGGTTATAACCAGTCGGCATAAGCTTCTTATTAACGAGGAGGTTTTATGATGAGTGAAAAAATAGAGGCCCTTATACAGCGCCTTGAAGATATAATTTCAGATATAGATTTTGAGCCAATTAAAAAGTTTCTGGCAAAGCTGGGCTTTGACCGTCTGCTTCAGATGGATTTCAGCAGCAGATTTATCGCCAGAGCTTTTATTATTGCACTTTGCCTTATAAGTGTTGTTTCAATTGCCGTTGTAATTTCCGAAATTGCCGACAAACCTGAAGACATTACAACAACAGAGGTTCAGACAACCGAACCGGCAGATTCCGCTTTTCTCAGCGAATCAACCGCAGAGCTTAAAGGCAATTTTCTTTTTCTTCTCAACGCAGAAGACAGCGAAGACGTTTATCTTATAGCAGTTGTCCGTCTTGACTCAGCTATGAATACAATGAATATCGCTTTCCTCAATAAAAATGTCACTGCAAAAGCCGGTGACGTAAGCGGTACACTTATTGAGCATTATAACAAGGGCGGCGCCAAGCAGCTGATGTGGGCCGTTGGCGAATATACGGGCATAAGCATTGAGCGTTATCTTGTGGGCGACGAGGATTCCTTCCAGAAATTCTGCGACCTGCTCGGTGAAACCCATATGAACATTCCCGAAAGGGTAAGCCACAGCTATGAGGGTCTTGGCTACATTATTGAAAAAGGCGAGCAGAATCTTACTCCCTCAATGTTCCTTCGCTATTTCCTTTATCTTTGCTCAAAGGATTTAAGCGAAAGCATTTCAAA
>JAFOXT010000075.1 GCA_017425745.1 Clostridia bacterium
ATTTGAAGTCAAGAATATGGATTTCTCAGCTCTTACCCTTAAGTTCACAGAATTATGTCTGTGCTTATTCCTGTGGCTACTCTTCTTCTTATCTGCGGTCTTGAGCTTCTTGTAATTCTTGCTACAAAAAATCTTGATACTCTTGATGTTGTTACACAGAGAACAGAGCTTATTTCTGCAATCGGTGACCTTCAGGCGTTTATTACATATATGCTTATGATTATTTTTGCTGTTGTTATGGCTGCGGCAATGTTCGTTATTATTCCCCGAGCAAGAATTTCTGCTCTCAGAATATGCGAGGTGCTTGACCTCACTGCAAGCGTAACAGACCCCGAAGCACCCGAAACTGCTGACGATAGCAAAAAAGGTACAGTTGAATTCAGAAACGTAACCTTCGCTTATGAAAATGCGGCGGTGCCCGTGCTTTCTGACATCAGCTTTACTGCTGAAAAAGGCAAGGTAACTGCAATTATCGGCGGTACAGGCAGCGGTAAATCAAGCCTTATTGCAATGGTGCCGAGATTTTTTGATGTAACTGACGGTCAGATTCTTTTTGATGGCACAGATGTAAGAAACTACACTCAGGAGGATCTTCGTTCAAGAATCGGCTTTGTTCCGCAGAAGGCTTGTCTTTTCAGCGGCAGCATTGAGGATAACCTTCGCTTCGGTGACGAAAACGCAACTGAAGAGCAGATGAGAAAAGCACTTGATATTTCCTGCAGCAGTGAGTTTGTGAATAAGCTCAGCGATGGAATGCAGTCCTTTATAAGTCAGAACGCAAACAACCTTTCAGGCGGACAGAAGCAGCGCCTTTCAATTGCAAGAGCTCTTACAAGAAAGGCTGAGGTTTATATTTTTGACGACAGCTTCTCGGCTCTTGACTTTGCAACCGATGCAGCCGTAAGAGCAAACATCAGAAAGCACATTGATGCAACAATCATTATCGTTGCACAAAGAATAGGCACAATCCTTGACGCCGACAAAATTGTCGTTCTCGATCAGGGTAAGACTGTAGGTATAGGCAGACACGAAGAGCTTATGGAAAGCTGTGAGCAGTACCGACAGATTTATATCTCTCAGATGGGAGGTGCTGAATAATGAAAAAGCAGAAGAAAAATCAGCTTCCTGAATATAAGGATAAGTATGCAGCGTACAGAGGCAAAAATGCTTCAAAGGACAAGCCCGAAAATCTTCTTAAAACAGCAGGAAAGCTTCTCAGCCTTCTTAAGGGCAGGGTAATTGCAGTAATCTTTACGGTTGTCTGCGCTGCAGTAAGCTCATATCTCAGCATTCTCGGACCCGACTATCTCGGTAAGGTTATCGACGTGCTCGCTCAGCAGATTGAAAGCAAAATCAATACAGGTATAATGAATTTTGAGCCTATTGAGGATATACTCAAGGTTATACTGTTGGTTTATGCAAGCAGCTCACTTTTAAGCTTCTTCCAGCATTTTATTATGGCGGGCGTTGTACAGAACCTTATTACAAAGCTCAGAAGAAGTCTTAACCTTAAGCTTTCAAAGCTTCCTCTTTCATATTTCGACAGCCATACAAAGGGTGATATTCTCAGCCGTATGACTAACGATATTGATAATGTGAACGATACACTTCAGCATAATATGATTCAGATTATCACCTCAGTTGTAACCTTCGCCGGTGTATTCGGAATTATGCTTAAAAACAGTGTAATGCTTTCTCTTACAAGCCTTTCACCTTTCCCCATCTGTCTTATTATCGCTCTTACAATTCTCAATATCTCAAAGGGATGGTTCCGTAAGCAGTGGAAGACAACAGGCGATATTAACGGCCACATTGAAGAAATGTTCACAGGCCACGCAATTGTAAAGGCATTCAGCTACGAAAAAAGAGCAACTGACGAGTTTGACCTTATTAACGAGGCTCTTGCAACCTCAGCTAAGAACGCACAGTTCTATTCAGGTGTTCTCGGTCCGCTGATTAACTTTGCAAATAATGCAGGCTATGTTGTAATCTGTGTTCTCGGCGGTTACCTTATTATCAAGGGTGAGCAGAGCGTAGGTGCAATTACAACCTTTATGATGTACACAAAGCTTCTTATGCAGCCCATTATTGACCTTTCCAATATTGCAAATAATATGCAGTCCTCTCTTGCAAGTGCTGAACGTGTGTTCAAGGTGCTTTCAGAAAAAGAGGAGAGCGTTGAAGTGATTGAAAAAGAGCTTACCAAAGGTGAAAACGTTACCTTTGAAAATGTATACTTCTCATATCTTCCCGAAAAGCCCCTTATTGAAAATTTCAATCTTCAGGTTAAAAAGGGCGAGCTTACTGCAATTGTAGGCCCCACAGGTGCAGGTAAAACAACAATTGTAAACCTTCTTATGCGCTTTTATGATATTGATAAGGGTGCTATTAAAATTGACGGAACAGATATCAGAGATATTTCAAGAAAGAATCTCCGCAATCTTATTTCAATGGTTCTTCAGGATACGTGGCTTTTCGCAGGTACAATCAGAGATAATATAATGTATTCAAACGAAAACGCTTCTGAGGAAGAATTTATGGCTGCTGTAAAGGCGGCAAGGGTTGATACCTTTGTAAACACCTTCTCTGACGGCTTTGATACTGTGCTTGAGGAAGACGGTGCAAACCTTTCAGTAGGTCAGCGACAGCTTATTACAATTGCAAGAGCAATTCTTTCAGACCCGCAGATTCTCATTCTTGACGAAGCAACCTCATCGGTTGACACAAGAACAGAGCTTCAGATTCAGGAGGCTATGAACAACCTTATGAAGGGCAGAACAAACTTTGTAATTGCCCACAGACTTTCAACAATTGTCAATGCCGATAACATAATTGTTATGAATGAGGGCAAGATAATTGAAACAGGCAGACATACCGAGCTTCTCAGTGAGGACGGTTTCTATGCCAACTTATATAATTCACAGTTCAGTAACGAAGCCTGATAAAAGCGCTTCGTTTTACGGAGGATAAAATGGAGCTTATTACTCTTTCTAATTCACTTAGAATTTTTCTCAATCATACAGACACTCTCCGTTCAGCTACGGTAGGTGTCTGGATTGCAAGCGGTTCAAGATTTGAAAAAGAGAAAAACAGCGGTATTTCCCACTTCATTGAGCATATTGTTTTCAAGGGCTCAGAAAAAAGAAGCGGGTTTGAAATTGCTGAGGGTATGGATGAAATCGGTGCTTACGTAAACGCTTATACCACAAAGGAATACACCTTTTTCTATACAAAGGCTCTTGATTATCAGATTCTTAAGGCAGCAGATATTCTTTTTGATATGCTCAGAAATCCAAGACTGCTTAAAGAGGATATTGAAACAGAAAAGGGTGTAATAACCGAAGAAATTTCAATGTGTGAGGACGACCCTGCAGATGTGTGCAGTGAGCTCAACGAAAGAAGCATTTTCAAGGGTACAGCCCTTGAAGGTGACATTCTCGGCACAAGGGAATCGGTAAACTCCTTTGATGAAAGCAATTTTAAAGAGCATATAAAAAGCTTTTATGTACCGGAAAGAATCGTTATCGGCATAAACGGAAACTTCAATAAAGAAGAGATGCTGAAAAAAATAGAAGAATATTTCGGCTCCCTTGAGGATACAGGTAATCCTCTTAAGGGTGAAGAAATACCCTTCAGAAAAACAATGGCGCTCAAGAAAATGGACACTGAGCAGACTCACATCACTCTTGCTTTTGACGGAATTCCCATACAGCACGAGGACCTTTATCCGCTTCAGGTCTGTATGTTTATTCTCGGCACAGGCACCTCCTCAATGCTTAATCAAAGAATCAGAGAGCAGCTGGGACTTGTTTACAGTATTGATTCCTGGCTTACAAGATACCTTGGAGGCGGTTATATCTCTGTTTCAATGAGCCTTGGCTCAAAAAGTGAGGAAAAAGCTCTTAAGGAAACTCTCGGTATAATCCGCAGCTTTTCTTCGGTTGTAACTGAACGTCAGGTTGAAATTGCAAAGGAAAAGCTGATTTCAAGCCTTATAATGTCACGCGAGCAACCGCAGAGCAAGCTTTCAGCTATGGGCTACAGTCTTCTTTTTACCGGAGAGTTTGCCGACGATGACGAAATTATACGCAGAATAAAAGCAGTAAGCCTTGAAAAAGTAAAGGCTGTTGCCGAAAAATATATTAATACTGATGAAATGTCCTTTACTGCCGTGGGCAGAGTAAAAACAGAGGATGAATACAGAAAAATTCTTGCAGAATAAGGGGATAGCAAAAAATGAAGGAAATAATGAACGCAAAAAGACTGGTTGTCAAGGTTGGCACATCAACCCTTACCTATGACACGGGTAAAATTAATATAAGAAGAATGGTTAAGCTTTGCAGTGTGCTTGCCGACCTTCACAACTCAGGCAGAGAGGTTGTGCTTGTTACCTCGGGTGCAATCGGTGTAGGCGTTGGTAAGCTGGGACTTAAAGAAAGACCCAAGGATATTCCCGGCAGACAGGCTGCTGCTACAGTGGGTCAGTGCGAGCTTATGTTTATGTATGACAAATACTTCGGTGAACACGGAGTTAAAACGGGTCAGCTGCTTATTACAAAAAGCGATATTGAAAACGAGCAGAGAAGAACAAATCTTGAAAACACCTTTGAAAAGCTTTTTGAATACGGTGCAGTGCCCATTATCAACGAAAACGACAGCGTTGCTACAGAGGAGATTGTTTATGGCGACAACGACAGCCTTTCAGCAATTGTTGCAAGACTTATTCATGCCGACGCACTTATTATCCTTTCAGATATTGACGGACTTTTCGACGATAACCCCAACGAAAATCCCGACGCAAGACTTATTCCCGTTGTAAGCGAAATTAACGACGAAATCAAAGCTCTTTGCGGTGAAGCAGGTACAAGCAGAGGTACGGGCGGAATGATTACAAAAATCCACGCAGCCGAAATTGCAGTTGGTGCAAAAATACCCACAGTTATAATGAATGGCGAAGCTCCTCAGGATATTTATAAGCTTATTGACGGACACAGTGTAGGAACAATTTTTCTTTGTGAATGAGGTGAAGACAATGCTTGAAAATATAGGCAAGAAAGCAAAAGCAGCCGAAAGAGTGCTCATGACAGCATCAACAGGTGTAAAAAATCAGGCACTCAGCAATATTGCAAAGGCGCTTATTGAAAACAGTGCTTACATAATTGAACAGAATAAAACAGATATAGAAAACGCAAGA
>JAFOXT010000008.1 GCA_017425745.1 Clostridia bacterium
CAATCCAATGTGCCGATTTTAAGATATTAAAAAGACTGCTTTCAGAATTTTAATCTGATAGCAGTCTTACTTTTTTGTCTTTGCTTACTACAAAAATTTAAAGAACTATATTCTCTGCACGTTTTTTGCATCGATTGTAGTAAGTTTGTAGTAAGTAGTAAGTTTTTGGTGTTTTACACCCCTCAAAACCCCAGTAAAATAGGGGTTATTGACACTTTTATTTGTCTAAGCTCTTCATTGTGGGGAAGAGAAGTACATCTCTGATTGCGGGTGAATCGGTGAGAAGCATTACCATTCTGTCGATACCGAAGCCGATACCGCCTGTGGGTGCCATACCGTATTCAAGAGCGCAGAGGAAATCTTCGTCTGTTGTGTTTGCTTCTTCGTCGCCCTGCTTGAGAAGCTCTTCCTGAGCCTTGAAGCGTTCTCTCTGATCAATGGGATCGTTGAGCTCTGAGTAAGCGTTTGCCATTTCCCAACCATTCATAAAGAACTCAAAACGTTCAACGTAATCGGGATTTTCAGGCTTTCTCTTTGTAAGAGGTGAAATCTCAACAGGATGATCCATAAGGAAGGTAGGCTGAATGAGGTGGTGTTCAACAAATTCTTCAAAGAAGAGATTGAGAATATCGCCCTTCTTGTGTCTCTTTTCGAATTCTACACCCTTTTCCTTAGCAATTGCCTTAGCTTCGTCATCTGTCTTGATTTCGTTGAAGTCTACGCCTGCATACTTCTTAACAGCGTCAACCATTGTGATTCTTTCGAAAGGCTTGCCAAGATCCATTTCAACACCGTTAAATACGATTGTTGTTGTACCGAGAACTTCCTGTGCTACGTGACGGTAAAGGTTCTCTGTAAGATCCATCATACCGTGGTAGTCAGTGTATGCCTGATAGAGTTCCATAAGTGTGAACTCGGGGTTATGTCTTGTATCAAGACCTTCGTTACGGAATACACGACCGATTTCGTATACTCTTTCAAGACCGCCTACGATAAGTCTCTTAAGATAAAGCTCAAGTGAAATTCTGAGCTTGAAATCTTCGCTGAGTGCGTTGAAGTGAGTTTCAAAGGGTCTTGCAGCTGCACCGCCTGCATTTGAAACGAGCATCGGTGTTTCAACTTCAATAAAGCCCTGTCCGTCAAGATACTTTCTGATTGCTCTGATGATAAGTGAGCGCTTTACAAGTGCATCCTTTGACTCGTCGTTCATAATAAGGTCAAGGTAACGCTGACGGTATCTTGTGTCAGTGTTTGTAAGACCGTGGAACTTTTCGGGAAGAGGGAGAAGTGACTTTGAAAGAAGTGTAATCTTCTCTGCATGAATTGAAATTTCGCCTGTCTTTGTTTTGAAAACAGAGCCTTCAATACCGATAATGTCACCGATATCAAGCTTTTTGAATGCTTTATATTCTTCTTCACCAAGGCTGTCGCGTGCAACGTAGGACTGAATGTTACCCTTAAGGTCCTTAACATTACAGAATGATGCCTTACCCATAATACGCTTTGACATCATACGGCCTGCAACACGTACAGTTTTGCCTTCAAGCTCATCAAAGCTTTCCTTGATTACGGCACTGTGGTGAGTCCAGTCATACTTTGTTATTACGAAGGGGTCATTGCCTTCGCTCTGAAGAGTCTGAAGCTTATCAACTCTTACTTTTCTTAATTCATTAACGTCCTGCTGAACTTCTGCTGCAGGTGCGTTTGCAATGTTCTGCTCTGACATTTATTTCTGTCCTTTCGCTTTTTACTTTGTAATTTCGATAACTTCGTACTTGATGATACCGATAGGAGCTTCAACCTCAACAATGTCGCCTGCCGCGTGACCGATAAGAGCCTTTGCAACGGGTGATTCATCACTTGTAAGGTAGTCAACACCCTTGTCCTTTGATGTTGATGTTGAAGAAATAATCTGATACTTATAAATGTCACCGTATTCGACATCCTTGATTGTCACTTTAGAACCCATCTGGATTACGTCAGTGCTGAGTGCATCCTCGTCAATAAGCTTTGCTCTTGAAAGAATGTCTTCAATTTCAAGAATACGTGCTTCAAGTTTACCCTGGTCGTTTCTTGCTTCGTCGTATTCAGCGTTTTCTGATAAGTCGCCGAATGAAAGTGCAACCTGAATTTTTTCTTTGATTTCCTGACGACCGGTAACTCTGAGGTATTCCAGTTCGTCCTCCAGTTCTTTAAGACCGGCAGAAGTAAGCAAAATTTCCTGTGCCATATATATCTTCCTTTCTTGTGTATACATTAGAATATAAACTATCAGTGTAATATTATATAAAAATTTTTCCACTATGTCAAGGGAAAAACAAAGAAAATCCTGATGTTATGCCGTACCGGGCGATTATGTGATTTTTACTATAAAAACTCTTGCATTTTCGTTTTTCTTTTGATAGAATAAAATTGAATAAATATGATTTTAAGGAAGTGATTGATTGAAAGCGATAACAGGCGGAAAAATCATTCTTAAGGACAGAATAGCTGAAGGCTGTGCTCTGCTTTATTCAGATGTGATTGAGGGTATTGTGCCCGCAGAAAACATTCCTGAAAATTGTGAAATCATTGATGCAAAGGGTGGCTATGTGGCTCCCGGTCTTATTGATATGCACATTCACGGTTATCTCGGCAAGGACGTTTGTGACGGCGAAGAAGAAAGCATCCGTATAATCTCAAAGGGGCTTCTCGCAAACGGTGTAACAGGTTATCTTCCCACAACAATGACAGAGGATATGAAGGTTGTCCGTAAGGCCCTCCAGGTATGCAGAAATCTCAAGGAAGAAAGCAAAACCTGGGAAGGCAGTGAAATTCTCGGCTGCCACGCTGAAGGACCTTTCATCAGTGAGAGCAAAAAGGGTGCACAGGATGCAAAATACATTCTCAAGCCCGATGCTGCTTTTGTAAAGGAATATGCCGACATTATCAAAACAATCACCCTTGCACCTGAAGAGGATGAAAACGATTTTGCTGCAATCCGTGAAATCACCCGTGATACAGATGTTGTTATTTCAATGGGTCACACCTCAGCAGACTATGAAACAGCTATGGCAAGTGTCAACGCAGGTGTAAAGCACGCAACACACCTTTTCAATGCTATGACTCCCCTTGCTCACCGTGCTCCCGGAGTTGTGGGTGCAGCGCTCAATTCAGATGTAAGCTGTGAGGTTATTGTTGATACATTCCATGTGGATGCAAGTCTTTACAATATGCTCTGGAAGCTTAAAGTCAGAAAGCTCTGCTTCATTACCGACTGTCTTCCTGCAGGCGGACTTCCCGAGGGCGAATACACTCTCGGCGGTCAGAAAATCATCTACAAGGGTATTGTGTGCCGCCTTGAAGACGGTACAGTTGCAGGCAGTGTACTCAAGCTCAACAAGGGTGTATGGAATGTTTATACAAACTCAGACATTCCCCTTTATGAATGTGTAAACTGTGCATCACTCAACATTGCAACAACTCTCGGAATCGAAAAGAAAAAAGGTTCACTTGAAATCGGTAAGGATGCTGATATTATTATTGCCGACAGTGAATTCAATATAGAGAAAACCATTATCAAAGGAGAAATCAGATATGAATCTTAAAGTAAAAGCAAAGCTTGACCCCCAGTTTGAACCCCTTTCACTTGTTGTTCGTGAAATGCGTGAAGCAACAAAGGAAAATGGTCAGGATATCGTAATTGCCGCTGAAAGAAATGACGGCTACACAACTACATATAAAACAAGAATTTTCCCTGAAGGCACAGGTCACGATGAAGAAAACTTCCGTTTTGTTGAACGTATTGCAAAGAGCCTTGTATGGGTTGCAGGTGCATGGAAGCTTATTATTGCCGGTGCCGATGTTGTAGGTCAGAAAATCAAGGAGGCTTACACACCCACAGGTCTTCGTGCTTTCGACGTAGGTCACATGAAAAAGACATACGAAAAGGATTTCGTAGTTGAATGTTGCGCTCTTGAAGACGCTCCCGAGGATAAGTCATCAGCTGCTCCTTTAGGCAGACACCTTGACGGTTGCCGTATCGGCTTTGATGCAGGCGGAAGCGACAGAAAGGTTAGTGCTGTTATTGACGGTGAATCAGTTTATTCAGAAGAAGTTGTTTGGTTCCCCAAGCTTAACTCAGACCCCGAATACCACTATCAGGGTATCCTTGAGGCTATGAAAACTGCTGCTTCAAAAATGCCCAGAGTTGACGCTATCGGCGTTTCATCAGCAGGTATTTATGTAAACAACCGCATTATGGCTGCTTCTCTTTTCATCAAGGTAAGCGAAGAAGACTGCGAAAAGAGAGTTAAGAATATGTATCTCGACATCGCAAAGGAAATCGGTGAAAATATTCCCATCGAGGTTGCTAACGACGGTGACGTAACTGCTCTTGCAGGTGCTATGGACCTTAACGACGACAGCGTTCTCGGCGTTGCTATGGGTACAAGTGAAGCAGGCGGCTACATCGATCCCGACGGCAACATCACAGGCTGGCTCAACGAGCTTGCTTTCGTTCCCGTTGACTACTGCAAGGATTCAATGGTTGACGAATGGTCAGGCGACTACGGCTGCGGTGTTAAGTACTTCTCACAGGACGGCGTTATCAAGCTTGCTCCTGCAGCAGGCATTGAGCTTGACGAAAACCTTTCACCTGCTGAAAAGCTTAAGGTTGTTCAGAATCTTATGGCTGAAGGCGACGAAAGAGCTGCTGCTATCTATGATACAATCGGTGCTTACTTCGGTTATGCAATTGCTTACTACACAGAGTTCTATGATATCAAGCACGTTATCATTATGGGCCGTGTAACATCAGGCGAAGGCGGTACAATCCTTCTTGAAAGAACTCAGGAAGTTCTTGATAAGGAATTCCCCGAGCTTGCTAAGAAGATTCAGCTTCACATTCCTGACGAAAACTCAAGAAGAGTTGGTCAGTCAGTTGCTGCTGCAAGTCTTCCTAAGATTAAATAATTGATATTTATAACCATATCTCCGGAGGATTTTTCCTTCGGAGATTATTTTTATCATTATAATTTCACACTGAAGCTATAGGATGATATCGTTAACAAAAATTAAACTATCTTAACTGCTTTTTAAATTGACATTTAAATATAAGATATGGTATCATTATAATGTATTTTTATCTTTAAAAGGAGGGCAGCAAAATGAAAAGCTGTTTTAACAGAGCTCTGGCTCTTATGATTTCACTTCTTATAATTTTCACTGTAGCTTCACCTGCTTTTGCCTATGAGTGTGCAGTATGCACCTACGGCAATTGGAAAATCACAAAAATTGCAACCTGTGAGGAAAAGGGTGAAATGGCAAGAACCTGCACAAGATGCGGAAAGGTAGAAACAATTGCAACACCTGAAGAACATAACATTGAGGAAACTGTTATTTCTGCAGACTGTACAAAAGGCGGCTACAAAAAGGTAGCCTGTGCAACCTGTGGTGAGGTTATTGAGGAAAGTGAGCTTCCTGCACTTGAACATACCTTCGGTACTGCTGTAACCGAAAAGGAAGCAACCTGCACAGAAGACGGAAAAATCATCACAAGTTGTAAGGTGTGCGGTTTTGAAAAAGAAGAAACCGTTCAGAAATTCGGTCATAAATTCAGTACCGATGCTTCAATAATCAATCCTACCTGCACTGAAGAGGGTCACAGACGCTTCAGCTGTACTGTATGTAAGGAAGAAATCGATGAGGTAACACCCGCCTTAGGTCACGATGAAAAAACCGAAAAAGGCAAGGAAGCAACCTGCACAGAAGACGGTCTTACCGACAAAATTTTCTGCGCACGCTGTGAAGAAGTTATCAGCGAGCAGACGGTTATTCCCGCCTTCGGTCACGAAAATGTTGATATGCCCAGAGTTGAACCCACCTGTACCGAAAAAGGTCTTACAGAAGGCGTGGTTTGTAAGCACTGCGGTCTTGCAGTAGAAAAAAGCGAAGAAATTCCGGCAAAGGGTCACACACCCGTAGCTGTTCCTGCAGTACCCTCAACCTGCACAAAGCACGGTCTTACAGAAGGCGAAAAATGTGCTGACTGCGACTATGTTTTCAAAGCTCAGGAGGAGCTTCCGCTTCTCACTCACGAGCCTGAAATTCTTCCTGCAGTACCTTCAACCTGCATCAAAACGGGTCTTACCGAAGGTAAATACTGCAAAACCTGTGATACAGTTATTGTTCAGCAGACAGTAACACCGCCCTCAGGACACACAGAGGTTTACTATCAGGCTTATGCTCCTACCTGCGATGAGGTAGGCTACAAGGCCGGCAAGCGCTGTTCTGTATGCGGAATTATTGTTGAAGGTCTTGAGGAAATTCCTGCACTCGGGCACACAGAAGATATTTATCCTGAAGTGCCTGCTACATGCACAACTGCAGGAAAGAGCGAGGGCAGAAAATGTCTTGTCTGCAATACAGTTACCAAAGAGCAGATTGTAATTCCCGCAACGGGCCACGCAGAGGTTGTTGACTACGCTGTTGCTGCAACCTGTCAGAGAACAGGTCTTACAGAAGGCAGACACTGTCTCACCTGCAACACAATTATTGTTGAACAGAAGAAGGTTCCCAAGGCTCCTCACTTTATTGAAACAATTGAAATTGTTGAACCCACCTGCACAAAGTCAGGTAAAACTGCCGGCGAGCGTTGTGCAGTATGCGACCTTATTGTAACCGCACCGAAAACAACTCTTCCCTTAGGTCACTCAGCAAAATCAAAGCTCACTCAGGCTACAACCACCTCAGACGGTTCACTTGACACAGTATGTGAGCGTTGCGACAAAATAATTTCAACAACACCTATCAAGCAAGTAAAAACCATCAAGCTTTCAGCAACATCTTATGTGTACGACGGAAAGACAAAAACTCCGTCTGTTACTGTTACAGATTCAAGCGGAAAGAAGCTTGTTAAAAACACTGATTACACACTTAAGTATTCCTCAGGCAGAAAAAATCCCGGTGAATACAAGGTTAAGGTAACCTTAAAAGGCAACTACAAAGGCTCAAAAACTTATTCATACACTATTACACCTGCAAAGACAAAGGTAACAGCAAAAGCATCCACAACAAGCATCAAGCTTACATGGACAGCAGTTACAGGTGCTTACGGCTACAGAGTTTATATTTATGACACTACAGCTAACAAGTGGAATACTCTTATCAAGGCAACCAAGGAAACCTCCTACACCTTCAAGAGTCTTGATCCGGGCACAACCTACAGATATGCTGTAAAGCCCTACGCAAGAGACGGCAGTGTAATATGGGGTAAGCTTACCGATATTGATGTAACAACCAAGCCCTCAGCCCCCTCACTTACATCAGCTGAGTCAGGAGCAAAAAATTCGGTTACTGTAAAATGGAACGCTGTAAGCGGTGCAACAGGCTATGTTATTTACTATTCAACAAGTAAAAACGGCACCTACAAAAAGCTTGGCAGCACAAAGGAGCGCACCTTTACAAGCAGCAAGCTTTCAGGCGGCAGAAACTACTATATCAGAGCAAAGGCTTACATCAAAACATCTGACGGCAACATTTATTCAGGTGCATCAAACATCAAATCAGTATATGTTAAATAAAAAATTATCCGCTGTATTTCGTACAGCGGATTTTTCTTGATATTTAAAAATCTATATGATATACTTCAGTTATAATCTGAAAAGGCAGGTGCTACAGTGAACGAAACATTTTACAATATGATATTCAAGCGAAAATCCTTTCATATTTTCAGAAATGTTGAGGGTGAAATTACCGAAGAAGAGCTGAAAACAATTGAAGAGAAATACAAAGACTTCTCCCCTCTTTACGAAAACATCAAAACCGAAATCAGGATAGTTCCCTCAGAAAAGACCACCTGCAAACGAGGTCAGGATTACTGTATTCTCCTTTATAGCGAGCAGAAAGACGGCTTTCTTCCCAACATAGGCTACCTTGGCGAACAGCTTGATTTGCTGCTTGCCTCAATGAACATCGGTGCTTTATGGTTCGGTATTGGCAAAACTGAGGAGAAGAACGAAAACGGTCTTGATTATGTAATTATGTTTGCCATTAAAAAGGTAAACGACGAGAAAAAGTTCCGCAAGGATATGTTCAAAAGCAAGCGCAAGGAGCTTTCGGAAGTTTTTACGGGCGATTATTTTAAAGAGGTTATAAATATCGCAAGATTTGCACCAAGCGCCTGCAACACTCAACCGTGGAAAGTAGTCAGCGAAAAGAATAAGCTGACGGTTTACCGATACAAAAAACCGGGCAAGCGCGGCATTATGCCTGCAGACAAGGTCGCTTACTACAACAGAATTGATATCGGAATTTTCCTTCTGTTTCTTGAGCTTTGTCTCGGACACGAGAATATTAGCTTTGAAAGAAAGCTATTTTCCGATGACGGTGACATAAGCAGGGAAGACACCCTCGTTGCAGAATACTACATAAAGGAGTAACAACATGGAAATACTTATAGTCCGTCACGGCGACCCCAATTACGCCTTGGACACCCTTACAACAAAAGGTATAAGGGAAGCCAAGCTTCTTGCAAAAAGACTTTCAAAATTAGATGTAAAAGCGTTTTACTGCTCACCCTTGGGCAGAGCAAAAAAGACCGCATCATACACTCTCAGAATGATGAAAAGAAAGGCTGAAACCCTTGATTTCCTGAGAGAATTTGAAGGCACTGTCAACGACCCTGAGCGTGGAAAAATGTGCTGTTGGGACAGAAAGCCTGCCTATTGGACAGAGATTCCCGAATACTACACCTATGAAAACTGGAACAGTGTTCCTCTTATGGCAGAGGGCAATGTTACAGAGAAATATAAAAAGGTTTGCGACGGCATTGATGAGCTGATGGCGAAGCACGGATACGTACACAACGGCAAGCTTTATGATGTAGTAAATGAAAACCACGACATCATTGTACTTTTCTGCCATTTTGGTGTTGAGTCGGTGCTTCTTTCTCACATTTTCGGTATCTCCCCTATGATTATGTGGCACAACTTTGTTGCACTGCCCACATCTGTTACGAGAATTGTAAGCCAGGAAAGAGAAAAAGGCAAAGCGATTTTCACCTGCCTGCAATACGGTGATTTAAGTCACCTTTACGCCGGTGGCGAAGAGCCGTCGTTCAGAGCACGTTGGTGTGAGTGTTACAGTGATGATACGAGGCATTGATTAAATGAAGCATTTGCTGCGCAAACATGAAGCGGCGACTATGTCGCCATGAAGCATTGAACTGAAGTTCAATATGAAGCAAAAAGTCGCCTTAGTGGCGACTTTTCATTATTTTGGGAAGTTTTCTACTGCTTTTTTCAGCTCAGTAAAATCAACTTTTTTATGCTCTAATTTCTTTAACCCATTCAAAGAAATTGTTTTTTGTTTGCTCAGCTTTTCGTTAATCTCTAAAGTTTTAACAATATAAAAATCCCATTGTGTTAAATCTAACGGATTTGCTTTTTCAACATCGGTACACTTAAAAAGGCAAAATACGTAAATATCAGACCTGCGTATTCTGCTGTCAGAATATTTATGACTTTTCTCGTCCCACAACCGTGTTGGTTTAATGTCAAAAATAATCTTTGAAAGACTGGTCTGTTTCCATGACTGAAGATATGCTGATGATTTAATTTCAACTCGTGTATTGTCTTTAAGCAACAAATCATAAGCATCCCATTCTTTACGGAAATCTTTATCAATACCCAAAGCCATAGCAACAATAAACTCTGCTAAACGACCTCTTTCAGAATTGGATAAGATATCCGAATGTGCCCATCTCCAAAAATCCATTAAACTTCGTCCGTTTGTAAATAATTCTTCTCCGCTCTTCTTCATAAATTCATCATCCTTCCAGACGGCTTTTCAACATTTAACGCAACAAATACATTTGCAAATTCAGTTTCGTAATGTTTTTCTATATGCATTCCGGATTTTTCTATATACATCTTCGTATCATCAGGCTTGTCGGGGAAAACCTTAATCTTTGTAAAACCTGCATCTATTGTATCGCTTTGATTTTTATCTGTTGACAATACAAATCTTCCACCGTTTTTGAGAAGATAGAAAACCTTATCAACTGCTCTTTGCTTTTCTTCAATATGCATAAAGGTAAGCGATGAATAAACGACATCAAACTTTTCATTGAACTCTGCAGAAAGAAAATCGTCGCAGATTATTTTTACATTATCAAGGTCTTTCAGATTTTCCTCTGCTCTTTTTACTGTTTCTGAAGATATGTCAATACCCGTAAAATGCTTACAGACCGGTGCAACTCTAACGGCTAATCTGCCTGTACCTACTCCGATTTCGAGAACGGATTTTGCTTTATCAAGCTTCATTTTCTCAATGAAATCTGCACCGTCCCACTTATCCATATAAACTTTGAGGGGTTCAGGGTCATGAACGGGGTCATTGCCTTCGGTTATCAATATGTCGTAATGTGTTGCAACAGGATTGTTCATTTCTCGTCCTCATTTCATATTTTCTTTGGTTGTGTTTATGGAAGAGATGAGCATTGCTCTTATACTTGTACATTTAGAATTGAGACTATGATATTTTTCTTCTTCTATATATTTTGTTTTAAGCAACAAATCAAGCCAATATCCGGTTTCGTTTGCTTCTTTTAGTGCGATCTGCATTTTAGAAATAAAATCTGCTTTACCGTGAGCATACTGTGCTTCTCTTATATTCGCTCCGATGGAAGTTCCGCTTCTTCCTATCTGATTAGCAATAACGCTTTCTTTATTTATTTTCAGCTCTTTTACCAGGTTGATAATTTCAACTGCCAAATCCATTGAATATATTGATAGTTTATCGTCTCTCATATTTCATCTCCCCTTTTTACAGATTATAACTTGTTATGTTCATATTGTCAAACATCAAATGAAGCACTCGCTTACGCTCGCATGAAGCGTTTGCTGCGCAAACGTGAAGCATTGAACTAAAGTTCAATATGAAGCAAAGCGTGCCGACAGAAATTCATACACCGAAGGTGTGCTTCATAGGGCAAAGCCCTGCTTCATTTTTCATGTGCCGTAAGGCACGCTTCATTTCCAGAAACAAAAAAAGTCACCCTTCAGGTGACTTTTTGTTTCTGGAGCGGATGACGAGGCTCGAACTCGCTACCTCCACCTTGGCAAGGTGGCGCTCTACCAGATGAGCTACATCCGCATATTTGGTGCCTCCGGCCGGAATCGAACCAGCGACACG
>JAFOXT010000076.1 GCA_017425745.1 Clostridia bacterium
TGGCACCTTGGTCTTAAGGACGAATGCAGACCCAACGCCAACGGCTTTGATGAATTTTCTGGTTTTCTTGCAGGCTGTGTTGATTATTACTCACACATTTTCTATTGGGGTATGGCTGACGGAAACACTAACCCCACCCACGATTTATGGGAAAACAACGATGAGGTTTATGATAACGGCAGCTATATGACCGAACGAATTACCGATAAAAGCATTGATTTCATCCGCCGCCACAAGGATGAGCCATTTATGCTTTATGTGGCTTACAATGCGCCTCATTATCCCATGCACGCACCTGAAAAGTATATGCAAAGATTTGCTCACCTGCCGTGGGACAGACAGGTAATGGCAGCTATGATAAGTGCTGTTGATGACGGTGTGGGTGAAATTAAAAATGAACTTATCCGTCAGGGAATTGCCGATAACACCATTATTTATTTTCAGAGTGATAACGGCCCCTCAAGAGAATCACGAAACTGGCTTGACGGCAGATCCGACCTTTACTACGGCGGTACATCAGGCATTTTCAAGGGACATAAATTCAGCCTTTTTGAAGGCGGTATAAGAATTCCCGCAGTTTTAAGCTGGCCTCAGAAAATTTCACAAAAGGTTGTTGACACGCCCCATATTGCAGCTGATATTTTCCCGACTATTCTTGAAGCCTGCGGCGGTAAAGCAAGTGATTACGAGCTTGACGGAAAGAGCCTTATTCCCCTTATCGAGGGCACCGATGATGCTCAGCACGAATATCTTTTCTGGGAAATGGAAGGTCAGACAGCAGTGCGCAAGGGTAAATATAAGCTTGTAATCAACGGCAGACTTGAAGAGTTTTCAGAGGTACAGGATGAATATTTTCTTTCAGACCTTGAAAATGACCCCGGTGAAAAAATCAACCTTGCCAATGAGCTTCCTGAGCTTTGCGAGCAATTGAAAAACAAAGCCCTTTCCTGGAGACAGGAGCTTGAAGAAAACTGGGAAAAGAAATATCTTAAAAACTACCAAAGTCTTACTTAAACAAGTAATCCCCTGACTTTACACCGATGTAAAATCAGGGGTGTTTTTATTAAGTTGCAGGCTGTTTTGCATCTTCTTGCAACTTAAGACAATAAATGCTATAATGTAAAAAAATTGAGGAGGTGTCGGTCTGTGGCAGAAATTTTTCATAACATCGGAATACTTGCCCATGTTGACTCAGGTAAAACTACACTTACAGAACAGCTTTTATTTCTGACCGGTGCAATCCGTAATGCAGGCAGTGTTGATTCGGGCACAACAGCAACCGACAGTCTTGACATTGAAAAGCAGCGCGGCATTTCCGTGCGTACCGCTACGGCAACTGCCCGTTGGAAGGATGTAACCTTCAATATTATTGACACTCCGGGGCACGTTGATTTTGCAGGTGAGGTTGAGCGTGCACTTTCAGCCCTTGACTATGCAGTTGTTATTGTTTCGGCAGTAGAGGGAGTTCGCGCCCACACAGAAAACATACTGAAATCACTTGACGCTGCAGGACTGCCCAGAATTATTTTCATTAACAAAGCAGACCGAGCAGGCTCTGATGTGAAAAAAGTTATATCTGAGCTTGAAAGCATTTCCTCACAGACACATATAATCCTTTCTGAAATAGAAAACGAAGGCGAAGAAAACTGCTTTGTGCATATGACTGATGATAAGCTTTTTTGTCTCAGAGCCACCGAAACCCTTGCTGATATTTCTGACGAGGTAGCTGAGCTTTTTCTTGAGGATAAGCTTCTTACAAAAGAAAAGGCTGACGAAATTATCCGCAAAGAGATTTCTGACTGCAGACTTACCCCCGTTGTTTTCGGCAGTGCAAAATATGCTGTAGGCATCAGAGAGCTTGCTGATACTCTTATTGCTTATATGCCCGATTCCACACGAAGAGCTACAGAGGATTTGTGCGGAATTATATTCAAGATAGAACACGATAAAGCCTCAGGAAAAATATCTTATGTCCGTCTTTTTGGCGGTGAAATTGCCAACAGAGATGAGGTTGAATTATTCTCTGCAGAAAAGCACACTGTTATATCATCCGATGCAGTTGAGCCTGAAACAAAAAAGCCCATAAAAGAAAAGGTATCTCAGATAAAAAGCTTCTGCGGTGCAAAAAGCACAGATTCGGGTATTGTCAGAGGCGGCGATGTTGCCGCAATATGCGGTCTTCCGTCGGCAAAAAACGGCTTTTTCATCGGCAAACCTCATTACAAAGAAGAGCCTAAGCTCGTTAATCCCTTTTTGCGTGTCAGAGTCACACCATCAGATGCTGACCCTGAAAAAATTCCCGCCCTTGCAGCAGCTCTCAATGAGCTTTCTGACGAAGAGCCTTATATTGATGCAAAATGGGAAAACGGGCAAAAGGAAATAACCATCAGCACAACGGGAAAAATTCAGCTTGAGGTGCTTTCAAATCTCCTTAAGGAAAGATATAACCTTTCCGCTGAATTCTCACCGCCCACAGTTATTTACAAAGAAACTCCCTCGAGCTTAGGATACGGTCTTGCGAGATACACTATGCCTAAGCCTTGCTGGGCTGTTGTTGAATTCTATATCGAGCCTATGCCAAGGGGATACGGTGTTTCATATCACGGCAGAATACCGAACAACCAATGCTTTTACCGCTATCAGTCACATATCCGTACTTCCTTTGATTCTTGCATTGAGCAAGGTCTTTACGGCTGGGAGGTAACAGATTTCAGATGCACTCTTGTTGGTGGTGAGCATCATACTATACACACCCACCCTCTCGACTTTTTTGTATGCACACCTATGGCTTTTATGAACGGCCTGTCGCAGATTGGTTCAACAATTCTTGAGCCTCTGCTAAAA
>JAFOXT010000077.1 GCA_017425745.1 Clostridia bacterium
AAGGTCTTTCTTAGGTCTGTTCACTCTCTTTGTGAATCCGTCCATAGTGATTTCAACCTTGCCCTTGGGGGTAATACCCTTGAGAATAATTGTTGTCTTGCCCTTGTATGACTTGATGTCAGCGTTTGCCTCCTTGCCGTTTACAAGCACCTTGATTGCCCTTGCTTCAGCAATATCTTCAAAAATAAGAGTGTAATTTCTTCTCTGGGGAATTGTGCTGCAGTTGCCTTCGGCGGGTGAGATGAAGAAAGAAAGGTTGCCGTCTGCTTCTTCAACGGTATATCTTGTAATTGCTGAGTTGCCGTCTTTATAATCGTTGGTTTCGCCATCGTCCTCATAAAGCTCAAAGGTGTTGTTGCCTCGGAAGATTCTTACGGTCATATCCTTGGGGTTCTTCCAGTTGTTTTCCTTGTCATTTGTTGACATGGGAATTATTGCACCCTCTTTTGCAAGAACAGGAATGCTTTCAAGTCCGCGGTACATTTTAATCATTTTTCCGCCTTCATAAATTGCGCCTGTGTAAATGTCTGTCCATCTGCCTTCGGGAAGCCATACATCAACTGAACCAAGATAGGTTTTCTGATTCATTCTTGATGTGATGGGTGCAACAAGAAGCTCTGAGCCGAAGAAGTACTGATTTTTAACATTGTAAGCCTCTTCGCTTTCAGGGTATGCATAGTACATAGGCTCGCAAAGAGCAAGTGACTTTGCATGTGTGCGGTAGTTCATTGAATAAAGGTAGGGGAGAAGAGCGTGTCTTTCGCGAAGACAGGAAACTGCAACTGCTTCACTCTGAAGGTTGTGCTTCCAGGGCTCCTTGCCCATAAATTCGTTGCTTGTGGAGTGCAGACGCATAATGGGGCTGTACAGACCGTACTGAACCCAACGTGCATAAAGCTCATCGTCCTTGCTCTGCATCATATGTCCGCCGATATCGTGGCTCCACCAGGTGTAACCGATGTTGGTTGCAGTGTTTGTGAAATAAGGCTGGAAATCAAGTGAATCCCAAGTAATATGAGTGTCACCTGAGAAACCGAGCGGATATCTGTGTGAGCCTACACCTGCATAACGTGAAAGAATAAGAGGACGCTTACGGTCTCTTTCGTTTGCAAGAGTGTGGTAGTGGTTGAGTGCCCAGAGGGGGTCGAGATTCTTGACTTTTGTTTTTGTGCCCTGCTGCCAGTCAATCCACCAGAAGTCAACGCCTTCGTTTTCATAGGGCTTATGAAGAATATTGAAGTATGCGTCAATGTACTGAGGATCAGTGATATCAAAGTTAACTCTCTTCTTCGTTGAAGGATCAATGTTCATAGCTCTTGCCATTTCTTCATACATATCATCGAAGAAGCGTACACCCTGAGCGGGATGAAGGTTAAGAGTAACCTTGAAATTGTTGTCCTGAAGCTCCTTGAGAAAAGCTCTGTAATCAGGGAAAAGCTCTGTGTTCCAGCTGTAGCCGGTCCAGCCGTCGCCCTGGAAAATATTATCAGCCTTAAAGGGGTTAAGCACAAACTTACTTCCGCTTTTTCCAAAACGTTTTTTAACGTCAACCCAATGCCAGTCCATATCAACGGTTGCAACTGTAATGGGAATTTCTCTGTCGATAAATTCATTCATAAGTGAAAGATATTCTTCCTGAGTGTAAGCCTTGTAACGGCTCCACCAGTTGCCGAGACAGTATCTGGGAACAAGAGGTACCTTTCCGCAAAGTGAGAAGAAATCCTTAAGACAAGCTCTGTAATCGTGGTTGTATGCAAAATAGTACTCGTCCTTCTGTGTTTTTCTTCTTTCGCCAATAGTACCGTCTGTGTTGAGGATGAGACTCAGTGTGTCGTCAACCACTGCTACACCGTCTTTTGACATAACGCCGTCACCGAGATTAACTGAACCGTTTGCGCCGTCAAGTGTACGGTATGTACCCTTAAGGTTGCCGGACTTATATTCGGTAAGGCTCTTTCCGTCTTTAAGAGAAATACCGATCATTTTGTGCTGATTGAGGTCATATTTGAAAATTGTTTTTGTTGTGATGATGATTACAATATCACCGTCTTCAACAATTTTGAAGTTTGGTTCGGCAAAGTTTCTGCATACAACAGTCTGTGTCGGCTCATCGGTGAATTTAAGCTCCTTGTCTGCTTCAACACGGAGAAGGCGGTCGGTAAGCAGTGAAAAACGGACGTCTCTTCTGATGAAGGTGTACTTACCGTTGGTTTTGCTTTCAGTTTTCCAGGCAAAGGTTTTTAAAAAGTATTCTGAAGGTTTTGCCATAATAATTTTCTCCTTTAATAATTTAATCAAATCTATCATACATTAAAGAGTAGGAATTTTCAATAATTATGAAAAGTTTCGGCAAAAAGCACAAAAATAGCTCTTGTTTTTCTACAGTCAAAAAAGAAGTCTTGATAAAATTTGATGGAAAAAATTTTAATAATATGTTACAATATTTAATCATATAAAAACTGAATTTCAATTTCAGGAGGTAGAAAATGGAAACAAAAAAATATGTACCTAAAAAAGAGCTGACAGCCTTTTGTGTTGCCGGTATGGGTCAGGGTATGATATATGCCCTTATGTCAAGCTATATCAGTGACTATTATCTGAATGTACTTCAGCTCACACCTATGTTCGTGCTTTTGCTTATGCTTCTTGCAAGAGTATGGGACGCTATCAACGATCCTCTTATGGGTATGATAGTTGACAGAAGTAATCTTAAAAGCGGTAAAATGATACCCTTTGTCCGTTTTGCTCTTATTCCTGTTGCTGTTGTGACATTCCTTATGTATTTAAGCCCCGACCTCGGAAAAACCGAGCTTATGGTTTACTCTGCAATTGTTTATGTTGCCTGGGGTATGATTTACACAGTAGGTGACGTATCCTTCTGGGGTATCCCCAATGTTATGACACCTGATTCAGAAGAAAGAAGCTCTGTAATTTCAATCAGTAAGATTTTCAACAGTATCGGTTCAGCAGTTCCCGAAGTTCTTTTCCTTGTTGTAGGTCTTATTATGGCT
>JAFOXT010000078.1 GCA_017425745.1 Clostridia bacterium
ATCACCTATTCCGAAAAATCCGGTAGCAATTGCCTTCACATAATCAAAGCCGAAATTGTTTTCACCGATAAAGCCTCCGGAGGTTGTAACATAGTATAGCTTATCTGCCTTACACAAGCCAACCGGGACTCCCTTTTCAGAATAACGGAATGTAATTGAGCCGACGGTGATGTTTTCAAGATAAATGCGCAGCACCGCAGGAAAAAGAAGATCCCAGTAAGGTGCAGCAATTACTATTGTGTCCGCTGAAGCAAACTGTCTTGCCAGAGAGAAAATTTCATCATCTGTTTTCCCTTCTTTCAGCAGTTCATCTCTTTTTGAAAGCATCACGGCATTCAGAGGTTCTATTTTTTCTTCATATAGGTTAACACACTCAACGCATCCGTCAAGACCTTTGAGAAGGTGCCGTGCCAACTCATTTGTTCTTGAGCCTTCTCTTGCACAGGCATTTACATATAAAATCTTTTTCATATCAGAACTCCAATGTATCAACCTTATCGAGAGCTTCTGTAAGGTTAGCTTTGTAATGATTTACTGTTGTCTCGTCGGCATTTCTGCGAAGGCAACGTCTGAGAAGTCGCATATAACCGATAATCTTCGCTTTGTTTTCCACATCGTCAATTGCTTTTTCATCATCAGTGCCGAGATATCTTGCAAGTGAAAGACGCCAGAAGCGTTTTGCAGTTTCTATATCAAAGCCGAAGAAGTCCTCAACACCTGACTTATCAAGCTCACCGAAGCCTACATAAGCATTATACATTGAGCCAAGCTCAAGAACAGGGTGACCTACTGCAAGGGTATCCATATCAATAAGAATCGGCTCACCGTTCTGAACCATAACGTTGTTTGTATGGTAGTCGCCGTGAATAATAAAGTTACTGTCGGGAATACCCTCAATAAGATTACGCATTTTCTTTGCGTGAGCTTCATCGAGATAATTTTCAAGAAAATCTACCCATTCAAGCACCCATTTTTTGAAATCAGGAAGATCACCGCTCTGAGTTTCAATTGAGTGTACTTCCTTGATTGTGTCAATAAAGTAAGCAACGCTCTGTGATAAATCTTCAGTATTTGCTCTTATCAGCTTGGTTACTGAGGTTGCGTTAAGAAGCTCTGTAAGACTGCCGTAGCCGTCACCGATACGTACAATACCGTATGGAATAGCTGTGTTAACACCAAGAACAAAGGCTTTTCTTGAATTTTCTCTTTCCTGCATAATTTCAGGAAGAGCATCTCTGTTAAAATACTGCTTTACAATTGTTTCACTGTCATAACGGTAAACGGCGCCGTTAGCACCCTTTGCAATAAACTCGCAGTCTTCAACATTAATTCTGCGATATGTTTTTTCAACAGTCATCATTTCAGTGAAGCCTGTCATTTCAAAAACACTGTAAACCTCAGGTGAAACATTAATTATAGCAAGCTTGGGCTCCTCTTTTCTGAGACGGAGCATTATACGAAGTCCTGCGCTTGAAATATATTCAAGTGTGTCAGCATCAAGAACCGTATGCATTCCCTGATTTTCTTTTCTTATTTCGTTAATGCCGCTTTCAACCTCGGCAGCATTTGAAGCATCTATTCTTCCGTTAAGACTGATGTATAAAATATCTTTATCTTTTCTGTATTCGATTTTCTTCATATTATTTAACCTTTCCAAAGACAATTTTTAAAAGCTCGTTATATTCCTGCCACGCAGAAAACTCTTTGAGCTCTGAGGTAAGCTCAGCTATTGTGCTGTAATACCATTTCTGCTGTACGGGGTCCTTCTGGTTAAAGGACTGCCACATACTGTCACCCTCAGTTTTCCATATCCTGTAAAATGACCTCATATTGGAAAGCTTGTCGCCAATCCAAAGCATAAGAACATCTCTGTCACCGCTTCTTGCAAGCTCATGGAGAGATTCCTCTTTTCTGATTCTCCAGGTGTCTTCAGGCGGAAGCTCAGCACGCTTATCCTCAGTTTCCGATTCAACAAGAGCTCTTACACGGCTGCCGAAGTTTTCTTCAATTTCCTCTATAGTTATTTCTGTATCTTCAACAACATCGTGAAGCACAGCCGCAGAAATAACATCTCTGTCAGCTGTCATTGTGCCGACAATAACAGCGGCCTCAAGGGGATGAAGAATATAAGGCGATTTATCCTTTTTTCTCTCCATACCGTCGTGAGCCTTTGCGGCAAATTCAATGGCTTTTGTTACCTTATCCATCATTTGATCACCAGAATATCTGCAAAGCCTGTCATTTCAAATACATCCATAACAGCCTCACTTACACCTATAAGCTCCATATAGCCCTGTACATTCATCTTCTTCTGTGCAGAAAGAAGCACTCTGAGACCTGCACTTGAAATGTAATCAACACCCTTAAAATCGAGAGTTAAGCTTTTAAGTGCATCACCCTCGTTGTTGATAGCTTTTTCAAGCTCGGGTGCTGTTGTTGTGTCAAGTCTGCCTTCAATTTTCATAAGAGTTATGCCGTTTTCTTTTTCGATATTGATATTCATAAGTAAATCTCCTTTATATTTTTTTAGTCATAGTAAGAATGTTTTTGCCGTTTTCGTTTTTGTAAGAAATTGTGTCCATAGTTTTCTTAGTAATAAAAATACCAAGTCCGCCTATGTCTCTTTCTTCTGCCGAAAGAGTGATATCAGGCTCTTCTCTCTGGAGAGGATTGAAGGGTACACCTTCGTCAGATACTACCAGAGTCATAAGTCTTTCATTTTCGTCAAAGCCAAAACTCAGTGAAGCATTACCCGTACTGTCGCCGTAAGCATAGCTTGCGATATTAACGAATATCTCCTCTACTGCAACGCAGATTGCCATTGAGCTTTTCATCGGACAGCCGAAGCTTTCAAGACATTCCTCTGTAAAAGCTATTACTTCAGAGAGAGCATCTTTATTTGCCGAAAAGACTTTTTCTTTCATAGCAGCATCTTCTTTCTTTTTGTAATCAAAAACAAGCATTGTAATATCATCAAACTGAGGAGCATCGCCTGCAAAAAGGTCAATATCCTCTTTGAGACCTGAAAGCAACGCTTCAGCCTTCAGGCTTTTATTTTTGTCGATATAAGACAGAAGTCTGTCTTCGCCGTAAAGGGCTTCGTTTTTATCCGTTGCCTCTGTTACACCGTCGGTATAAAGGAAAATTCTGTCTCCCTTTTTCAATGTCATTTCGTTTGCGCGGTATCTCATACCCTCCATACCTGCAAGAACAAAGCCTGTGCGGCTTTTGAGATATTCGCACTCACCGTTTGAGTGAACAATAACAGGAGGATTGTGACCTGCATTTGCAAAGCTGAGCGCGCCTGTTGAAAGGTCAATTTTTCCCATCCAAGCCGTAACAAACATACCCGACTCGTTATTTTCACAAAGCTTATCATTGGCGAGAGTGAAGATTTCGTCAACAGAAAGTCCTCTTTCCGCAAGGTCTCTGATAATTGTCTTTGCAGTCATCATAAACATAGCTGCGGGAATTCCCTTGCCCGATACGTCAGCTGCGAGGAAAAGCACTGTATTATCATCAAGAGAATAGAAATCGTAGAAATCACCGCCGACCTCTTTTGCAGCAATCATCTGTGCGTATATTCCGTAGTTTTCTGTATCAGGGAAATTTGAAGGCAGGGCTGAAAGCTGAATCTGCTTTGCGTATTCAAGCTCCTTGTCAATTCTTGCTGCAGCCTCACCGATATATCTTTTAAGGGTTGCAACAGTTGAGTTTATGTCATCTGAAAGAGAAGAAAACTCTGCGTTTGAACGCACATCAACCTTTACATTAAGATTACCTCCGGTAATTTCTGACAAAGTACCGTTGATTTTCTGAAGATTATTGATGATTACCTTTTTGATGAGGAAATAAATAAAGATAAACAAAGCTGCAAAAATAAGAATCAGCGTAAAGATACTTGTATAAAGAGATGCATCTCGCATAAGCATAGCCTCAGCAAGCGGCATTGCGGAAATTATACAGTAGCCCTCAACGAAAGAGAAAACATAGATATATTCTTCGCTGAAATCTGTTTTGTCGTTGATAATATTTGTCTTATAAAGCTGGGTTGCTGTTTTGCCGCTTAACATTACTTCATCGGGAGTTATACCTATAGTTGAAATATGCTTTCCGCTTCTGTCTGTATGCGTTACAAGATTAAGTTTTCATCACATACAGCAACAAAGCCTGTGCTTCCCACATGAC
>JAFOXT010000079.1 GCA_017425745.1 Clostridia bacterium
AATAGAACGTTTGAGGTGCTTAAAAAGTTGCATATGCAAAGAAAAAATATTATTAAAAAATTGTTTTCAAAAATATAGTATAAAAACAGTTTTAGAAGATTTATTAAAAATTGATAGCTATAATAGGGAACAGATTTGTTTGAAAGGATGTAATAAATGAAAAATCAAAATTCGGCTTTAAAAATTTCTTGTGCGGTGTCACTGCTTGTTGCATTCGTTTATGGCCTTGTTCTTCCCTTCTGTTGGGGAAACAATCCCGCAAGTGAGCTCGGTACACTGTCACTTCTTTGTGAGGACAGAAAAATCTGGTTCTGGATCTGGGGTGCCCTTACATCAGGAAGTATTATTCTCAACACACAGTATATGTACAGAAAATTCAGCTACAAAAACAAGTTTTACGATGTGCTCTGTGCCCTTGGATTTATAAGCGTTTGTGTGGTTGCTCTTACTCTTGGCCACAGCATTGAAGACTGGAACCCTAAAAGAATTGCCCATTGGGTTGCAACAGGCGTGTTCATTGTGTTTACCCTTGCTCCCATTGTGCTCTTTTTCATCACTAACATAAAAAAGCATAAGCAGTTCAAAGTGCTTACTGTAATTGCTTTTATGATTCTTGCAACCTTTATTGTAATTTTTGCCGTTGTGGGTAAAAGCGCATTAATGGAAATGATTCCTATAGCTATGATGGAAGTTTTCCTTTTTGTGATTAATTTTACTGCTGTAGTAAAAACTGATAAGGTGCTCAGTAAGGTATAAAATATATAAAAAACAGTATCACCCGATGTGGCTGATACTGTTTTCCTTTTATTCTTCAAGTACATTTCTGAAATAAAGCACGTCACCGGTACGGTTATAGATTATACCTGATATGCCCTTGCCGTATGCAACATAGCTTTTTACCTCGTAAATGGGAAGAACAACCGCTGCGCCTGAAAGGTAGCTTTCGGCTTTTTCAATTGCCTTTGCTTTTGCAACACCGCCGTCAGCTTGTGCAATTGCTTTTACAACTTCATCATAACCTGTTGAGGAGTAGCCCGAAATGTTGTCACGGCTGTCTGAGGTGAATCTAAGTGCAGCGTCCTGCGGTGAATTTCCGCCGTAAGATATCTCTCCGAGGGCAAGCTGATATTCACCCTTTTTAATGCGTGTTCTGAGAGTGTTTTCATCGGTTATTTCAACCGAAACGTTTAAGATAACACCGAGAGAAGCCTGCCAGTTCTGAATAAGCTTTCGGGCAAAAATTTCGTCTGCAGTCTTACAGAGAAGAACGATTTCAGCCTTGTTTTTGTCAATTGCGTTAAGCCCCTTTCTCAGGGTTGCTTTTGCATCGGTTGCAGTGTAGGCAGTGAATTTTTTTGTAAGCTGACCGAAAGGCTCTGTGCCGATTGTCATAGCAGAGGGGAAAACGTGCTGTGCAGTGTCCTTGTTGAAATCAGCCTGAATAAGGTTGAAATTGAAGCCTGAAGCTATTGCACGTCTTACATCTATATTGCTGAGATATGTGTCCTTGCAGTTGAAAATAAGAGAGTACATAGCTGAATCAAAGCTGTCAAAACGATAGCTTCTGCTGCCTTCTATAGAAGCGGCCTGCATTTCGTTGAAGGGAGTTATATCGTAGGTTTCGTTTTTGAGCTTTCTTAAACGTGTGTCCTGCTCATCGTTGATTGAAAAATAAACTGAGTAGGGCATTACATTTTTTGCGTCGTAGTAGTAATCTGCATTTTTTCTGATAGAAACCGATGAATCATCAGCCCAGTTATTGATATAGAAGGGGCCGTTATAGATAAGATATCTGGTTGCAAGACCGTATCTGCCACCGGTTTTTTCAAAAAATATTTCATTACAGGGCATACATGAGGGCTCAAGAAGTGTATAGAGAAAATCAGGGTCATTGTTTTCGAGAGTGATTTTCAGTGTGTGGTCATCGAGTGCAGATACACCAAGGTCACTTTCAGGCATAAGCCCTTCATTTATTGCTCTGGCATTGGTTATTGCATAAAGCTTGTATGCAGTGGGGCATTTGGTTTCAGGTCTGAGAGCACGTCTGAGTCCGAAAACAAAATCGTGAGCTGTTACTGTGATATTGAAAACATCCTTACCTTCTTCTATGGGATTCAGCTTACCTTTTTCGTTGTATGTGGAATAAAGCTGAATTTCGTCATCGCCCAGGACTCTTTTTGCTGCTGCGGTAACTCTCCATCGCGAATCCTGACGAAGGTAGAAAACATAAGTTTTTCCGTCAGATGAAACATCCCACTTTTCAGCCATACCGGGAAGAATTTCGCCTTTTTCACCAAGAGTTACAAGACCCTCAAAGGTGTTGAGAATAATATTTTTTGCACCCGTGTCGGAAATAATCTGCGGGTCAAGGAAAAGAGGGTCCCTGTCAATGGGAAAAATCAGCCGTGCGTCAACCCCTTTTGTTGACGAGCAGGCAGAAAGGCTGAAGAGTAGTATTAAAGCAAGAAGCAGTGAAATTATCTTTTTCATTTTTTTCATTCCTTAATTCAGAAATATACTTTTAATTCTCAAATGAAAAAATAGACCAATTATCTTTGTGGTACAATTAATCTGTATTTTCAAAGGAGGTTTTATTTATGGATACAACAAAACTTTTACTGATATTTTCAGCATTAATTATTATACTACTTATTATATGCATAGGGCTCCTTGTTATTGTGCTGAAAAAGAATAATAACAAAGAATATGAAAGCATTTTATCTTCTGAAAAGGCTACAAGAGAGGCTCTCACCAAAACTGCGCAGGAAATTTCTTCTTCAGTGCGTGAGGAATTCAGTCGCAGCCGAGTTGAAAATGCAAACGCACAGAGTCAACAGAGAAAGGAAATAGGCGAAAGTATCAAGGATATGTCTGAAAGACTTTCAAAAATGACAGCTGACAACTACGAGTTCAATATCAAAATGGCTGATATGATTTCGGCACGACTTCTCGATATGCGCAAGAGTAACGAAGAAAAGCTTGAACAGATGCGTCTTACCGTTGATGAAAAGCTTAATGAAACCCTTACAAAGCGCCTTGATATGTCTTTCAAAACAGTAAGCGAACAGCTTGAGAATGTTTACAAATCACTGGGTGAAATGAAGGTGCTTTCAGGCAGTGTTACAGAAAACGTAACCTCACTTAACCGAATTCTCACCAATGTAAAAGCAAGAGGCACCTGGGCAGAGGTTCAGCTTGAAGGTCTTCTTGACCAGACAATTCCCGGTATGTATGAGAGAAATGTTATGACTGTTCCTCTTTCAAGAAATATTGTAGAGTTTGCTGTTAAAATTCCCTCAGGTGACGATAAGGAAGCCTTTACTTATCTTCCTATCGACTCGAAATTCCCTGTTGAAACCTACATCCGTCTTTGCGAGGCGGCAGACAGAGGGGACAACGCAGCTGTTGAGGTGCAGAGAAAAGCCCTTGAAACAACAATTCTTAATCAGGCAAAGGATATTAAAAAGTATATCAACGAGCCCGATACAACTCCCTTTGCAATTATGTATCTTGCAACAGAAGGACTTTACAGTGAGGTTATTTCATCTAAAAACGGCATAGTTGAAAGATGTCAGAATGAATATAATGTAATGATTGCAGGCCCGTCAACTATTACCGCACTTCTTAACTCGCTTTCAATCGGCTTCAAGGCCATGGCTATTAACGAAAAGGCTAAGGAAGTAAGAGCTGTACTTGCTGCCGCAAAGGTTCAGTACGAAAAATTCGGTGTTGTTCTTGAAAAGGCGAAGAAGAAGATTGACGAAGCAGGAAAGAGCCTTGAGGACGCTCAGAGCAGAAACAATATTATTCAGAAAAAGCTGAAAAGCGTTGAAGCAATTGAGCAAAACGAAGCTATTGAAATTCTTGGATTAGAGGAATAAACAATGATTAGATTTGAAAGTGACTATACTCAGGGCGCTGTACCGCAGATTCTTGACGCACTCTATAAAACAAATATGGAGCAGACTCCCGGTTACGGTGAGGATGAATACTGCCTTTCAGCTGCAGACAAAATCAGAAAAGAGCTGGGGCGTGACGATGTTGCAGTGCATTTTCTTGTAGGCGGCACACAGACAAACTTTACTTTTATTGCTTCTTGTCTCAGACCTCACGAGGGCGTAATCTGTCCTGCAACCGGTCACATCAATGTCCACGAAACAGGCGCAGTTGAAGCAACCGGACATAAGGTGCTTCCCATTCCCGGTGAGGACGGAAAAATCAGAGCTGAAGAGGTTGAGGAAATGGTAGTTAGCCATGAAAACGATACCGCCTTCGAGCATATTACAAAGCCGAAAATGGTGTACATTTCCTTCCCTACGGAAAGCGGTACAATCTATTCAAAATCTGAGCTGAAAGCTATTTATGACGTTTGTAAGCGCAGAAATCTCATTCTATATATTGACGGAGCAAGACTCGGTTACGGACTTATGTGCAAGGATAACGATGTTGCCTTTTCTGATTTGCCTGAGCTTTGCGATGCCTTTTATATCGGCGGCACAAAGGTGGGTGCACTCTTCGGTGAAGCTCTTGTAATTGTAAATGAAAAATATAAGGAAGATTTCCGTTATATCGAAAAGCAAAAGGGAGCTATGCTTGCTAAGGGCAGACTGCTCGGTCTTCAGTTTGATACCCTTTTTACCGACGGACTTTACTTTAAAGTTTCAGAGCACGCCGTAAAGCTTGCGGATAAAATAAGAGATGCCTTCAGAGAAAAAGGCATCAGACTTCTTTATAATTCGCCTGCTAATCAGGTCTTTGTTCTTCTCAGTGATAACGAGAAAAAAGCTATAGAAAAGGACTTCACTTTCTGCTATTGGAGCAAAATAAAAGATATGCACGCAGTAAGATTCTGCACAAGCTGGGCTACTCAGGAGTGCGACGTTGATGCACTTGTTGCGGCAATTAATGAATTATAAATGTATATACATTTTACGATGAATAATGAATAATCCGCAGGTTTTCATCATTTTTGTGTTGAAAAGTCTGTTAGTAAAGTTGAAAACTTTACGTTTTTAATGTCTAAAAGTCAAAAACTCAGTCTAAAATGTGGAAAACCCCGAGTTTTCCACATAGATTTTATAATGACAAGTAAAAAACTTTACAGCATAAAAATCGCTGTAAAGTTTTTCTCTTTATATTAAGCTTAATGTATTTTGCATAAAAACTGCATAGAAATCAAAGATTTTCCGAAAGCTCGGCAAGCTCCTCCATAGTCAGCTTTTCTGCTCTGACATTTACGTCAAGGCCGCTGTTCTGAAGCGCTTCGGCAACCTGATTTTTTGAAAGTCCCATTCCGCTTGCAATTGAGTTTACTGCAGTTTTTCTTCTCTGTGCAAAGGCTGCTTTTACCATTCTGAAAAACTTCTTTTCGTCGCTGACCTTAACTGCAGGCTCGGGTCTGATTTCAAGCTTGATAACTGTGCTGTCAACGTTTGGCGGCGGCATAAATGAGCCACGGGATACATTGAAAAGATGCTTTACCTCTGCGTAGTAATTTGTGCACACAGTAATGGCACCTGAATCTCTTGAGCCTACGGGAGTGGAAAGTCGGTCAGCAGCTTCCTTCTGAATCATAACTGTGATAGCCTTTAT
>JAFOXT010000080.1 GCA_017425745.1 Clostridia bacterium
AACCGCATATATAAACTGTACTTTGTGTAGTACCGGTATTTTCTGCAACCTTATACTTTTCAGCCTGAGCATTGTAGTAGTCATAAAGAAAACGTATTGACTCATATCTGTCACGAAAATGTTTTATTTCATTTTCAACGTCTTCAATCTGTTCCTCTATGCTCTTGATGTTGTTATGACACTGCTCAATAGCTTTTTCAGCTGTCATCATCGGAAGCTTGTCAGGTCTGAAAAATCCGATTTCGGAAAGAACAGCTTTCAGCTTTTCACCGTGACTGCTGTGACACATCAGAACAACATTGGTAAGCAGTCTTTCACTGTGAATAATTTCAATTTCAACATCAGTAAGTTCTTCATCCTTACTTACAAGTATGGACTCAAGCATTTCAGCAGTTAACTTTTTTCTGAACGAACCGATGAAAATGTTTGTATTCATTGTTCTTTGTGAGCCAAGGGGTATATCAAGCTTCTGCCAGGATGAAAAGTAGTCAAGATTACTTTTCTCCTTACTTATGTCCTCTTTGTATGAAAGAATTTTACCTTCGGCTTCAATAAGTTCTTCACAAACCTCAAATATTTCCTCGTTCTTATCAGCAATAAGCTTGTATTCGCTGTATTCTATTTCACGCCAGTCGGAAAACTTTTCAATGATATTTTTACTGAGATTGCAGTGACTCTCAAGAATTCGGAAGGCTTTTTCAGTAATTCTGCTTTTTCTGAGATACTCTGAAACTGTTACATCAGTTTTGTGTCTTAAAAGCTCTTCATGGTCAGCATTTTCAATTTGTGCAACACCTGCATTCTGCAGATAATCCATCAGTTTTTTGCTCTCGTTTATATGGGCGAGAATTTCAAAATGAAGCAGCTTGGTTTTTGCCATAGTACACCTCCTTTTCAGTAAGTTATAATAATTTTATTTTGTGATTTCCTCAAAAATCATTCTGATTGCCTCTTCATACTGCTTTTCAGTATCGGTAATCGATTTCTTTTCTCTCATTTCAGCCAGCTTTTCAGCCTGCTTTATAATACCGTCAGCACTATATCGTGCATCGCTGAGAATTATATGAGCCTGACTTTCAGCCTGCTTTTTTGAGTTTTCAATCATTGCATCGCACTGCTTTTTGGCATCTTCAAGCATTTTATCCGCTTTAAGCTGTGCGCTTTTTTTAAGTTGTGCAGCAGCAACCTCAGCCTTGAGGGCAGCTTTAATCATTTCGGAAGCCATATTAACACCTCGTTTAATTCAAAAGCAACAGAAAATTATAATAGCTTTCTCCAACAACACAGCTGAGTGTTGTAAGTGTTGATTCATCGGGAGAAAGCCTCATAACAAGACAAGCAATAAACAGAATAACAAGTGCAAGTGCAATAAGCGCATAGGTGATAAGCTGTTTAATTGCTTCCCAGTCCTTCTTAACTACTTTTTTCTTTTTAATTTCAGGCAGTTTTTCGTAGTTAGCCGGTTTTCTTTTTGCTTTCTGTCTTTTGTACATCGGAATCCAGTCAGGTATATTGATTTCGCTTTTAAGGTCAGGAGCAATCCACTCCTCACCTAAGTCGTCGCCGAAAGGGTCGGAATACCCACCCTCCTCAAAAGTGGGCACCATTACCTGAGATTCATCTTCTACACGCTCGGAATAAACATCATATTTAATATTTTCATCAAAAGATGTTGTCATAAGAAGCTTTTTGAGATCAGCATACATTTCATTTGGTGAAGCGTATCTGTCAGCAGGATTAAAAGCACAGGCCTTTGAAATAATCTGCCAGAGCTTTTCTGAGCAGAGAACGGGCTTTTTAAAGCTTTCACCCTTCATTCTTCTTGCAGTTGCTTCGTTAAATGAATTAACTGTAAGCTTCTGTGGATAAGGCTCAACAAAGGGAAGTCTGCCTCTGTTTGTGAGCATATAAAGCACAAGACCCAATGAATATGTGTCGGCAGTTTTGCTCACTTTACCTGTTTTAATAAATTCGGGAGCCATATAATACTGTGTTCGTTTATAAGCAATTGAGCTTTTTGAGGGCTCAAGACAGCTGAAAGACCCAAGATCGCCAAGCTTACAAACACCGTCTCTGTCAAAGAGAATGTTTTCAGGCTTAAGATTGGGATAGGTATAATTAAACTCACGGCATTTAATAAGACCTTTGCAGACTGAAAGGCCAAGTCTTACAGTTTCCTCATAGGTAAAAGAGAATTCTTCAAGAAGCTGAGAAAGTGAGCGCATTTCCTGAAGCTTTATAAGAACAAGCTTGCCTTTTTTGTCGCTTGCATCACGAACCTCAAGCGCTTCATAATTGACAATATTTCTGCCTTTATCGAGCTTTTTGACAGTAATAATATTTCGCTTGATTTTTCTTATTATTTCTTCATAATTAAGACTCTGCTGTTCTTCATTTTCAGACTTGGGAGCTCTTTCGTTTCTGTTTTCGCCTAATCTTATTATTTTAAGGATGGAATTTTCTCTTGTACCGTCAGGCTTCGTTCTGTAAATACTGAACACCTTTCCGTCTGTACCTGAACCCAGCTGTTTGTCGGTATACCATTCACCGAACACCGGGTTTAATGAATTTGACATAATAACAACTACTCCTTATTAACGTAAACTGTTTCTTTCAGAACATAATTATACTTAAACAAAGTTTTTCAGCTTATTATATCATACTTTCCCATAAATTGTCACCATATTTTAAGAGATTTTTCAATTAAATATTTTTTATCTTATATTGACATTCTAAGCTTAAAATATTACAATATGAATGTAATAAATTTAGCGAGGTATATATTATGAACGAAGAATTCGGACC
>JAFOXT010000081.1 GCA_017425745.1 Clostridia bacterium
ACTCTCAACGGAACTATATATATGCCGAGAGAAAAAGAAGTATTGAAGCTTGCAAGTGCACCTACAATCGGTGAGGTAACGCTTTTAGCTTCTTCTTGGGTTGATGATGAAAACAACCTTCACAGTCAGGTAGTTGAAATTGAAGGTGTAACAGAAAACAGTCAGGTTGACTTAACACCGAGTGTAGAGCAGCTTTTGATTTTCTATGAAAAAGACCTTACATTTGTTGCTGAAAACGAAGGCGGCAAAGTGACAGTTTACGCTATCGGTCAGAAACCTACGAATGATTACACTATACAGGTGACAATCACGGAGGTGAATGTATGAGCAGAAAAATTGTAGGTGTTACAGTTGGTACACCGATAAGCCCTCAAGCGATAATCGAAAAGGGCTTGCCAACTATAACCGATAAGGACGAAGGCAAAATACTACAGGTTAAAGAAGGGGTATGGTCGGCTGAGGAACTACCCACCTATGACGGTGAGTTTATCGTTACACCCGCAGTAGATAATGAGCAAACTCTCTTGACCGCAGGCAAATACGCAGAAGCGAACATAACGGTTGAAAAAATACCGATAACAAGTGTATCAAATTCAAGCGGTGGAAACACCGTCATTATAGGATAAGGAGCTGATTTAATTATGGCAGACAAACTCAACAGTAAGGTAACACTTAAAACAGGTGAAGTGCTTATTGACCTTACACAGGATGACGTAAAACCTGAACACGTACAGAGTGGTATCTATTTCCACGATAAAACCGGTAAGAGACAGCCGGGTACAAACACAAAGACAGTTGATGCTTCTGCAGCAACTGCTGAAGCTGCTGACGTTCTTGACGGAAGAACCTTTGGTAAAGGTTCAGAAATGCAGAAAGGTACAATGCCTGACAACAGCGGTAAAGACGTTGTAATTACAAACAAAGAAGGCACAGCTATTCCTTTCGGTTATTCTGACGGCTCAGGTAAAGCAAAGCTTTCTGAAGCTGATGCTGCTCAACTTACCCCCGGAAATATTAAGGGCGGTGTAACAATTCTTGGGGTCGAAGGTACTTACGGACCTGAAGATATGTCTTTTATATCAAAAGAAGTTACCCCTAATTTTGAAGAACAAAATTTTAACCCTGAAGATGACGGAGTTTCCTTCTATTCATCTGTTAAGGTTAACCCTATTACTGTTACACGCACCGACAACGAAGCAGGCGGTGTGACAGTAACAATTGGTTAAGGGGTTGATAGTATGGGAGTTAATAAAGTAGACCTTGCAAACGGTGAAACTTTAATTGACTTACAGAATGACACTGTAACACCCGAAACTCTTGCTGAAGGTGTTACAGCTCACAATGCAGAAGGTGATCCTATTGTAGGCACTATGACCGCAGAAGGCGGTGGTTCAGCTGTACAATCAGACTACGCACAGAACGATTCAACACAGCCTGACTATATCAAAAACAGACCGTTTTACAGAAGTGACGGCTACAGTTACGAGTGGGACGGCAAGGCTACTGATGAAGCAAAGAAAGTCGGCGGAAGCCAATTTTACTATTATAAAATTTCCGATAATGTAATAACTTTTTCTGATTTAGTTGGCGCAAGAGTTACTACCAGTGCTAATGTAAATGAAACGATTGCAGAAAGTTCAATCAAAACATACGGAAACGGCTCTTTTGCTTACCTTTATTACAATGATAGTTGGGAATTTATTTTTGTGTGCGTTGAAACGGCATCTTTCGAGACAACTTTAGGTGAGGTTGAATTAACACCCGGCTTATGGTTTTTGTACAGCGGCATTTATGCCCGACAGCTTGAAAAGGACGCAGGTATCAAACAAATCGACAATGAATTTATCCCGAAAGCGACAGCAATTGATGATGCTAATGCCGACTTGCCTGTAACAGCAGGACTGCTCAAAACCGAGCTTGAAAATGTTGTTAATGCAATAGATACCTCTCTTTCCGCAGCAATAGGAAGCGGGGTGCTTGAATGAGCTATGAAAGTGTAAATAAAATCAAGTCACTTCAACAGGGCATTGAAGCGGTTACGGGAAATAACTATAGCGATTTAACTGCCGCTGTACAAGATTTAAAGAACGGGTATGGCGGCGAAGAGGATTACAACGAAGGTTATGAGGCAGGTAAGGTAGACGGCTATTCTGAAGGCTACACAGCAAGTCAGAACGCCCGTCAGGAAAAGACTATTACCGAGAATGGTGAATATACACCTGATGAGGGTTGCTCAGGCTTTTCAAAGGTGACAGTTAATGTTACTGATGCCGACACTGTTGATGGTTGGCACGTAGCTGTGAGAGATGACGGCTCTGCACCGCCAAGCGGCACAATCAACACGATTACTTTTGTGTATGGGGGTTGATTGAATGTCGACTTATGATTATGTCATTATAAACAGTAACTGTGGCGTAGAGTATTATAACCATCATCACGCAAGAGGAATATCTGACATTAATGGCACGGTAAAAAATGCACTACCTAAAGGTGCTGTAATTAGTAATGTTGAAATCTACCTTGACTCAAACTTCGATAGTGTTTTTGGTACATTAGGTTCTCCTACTTTATACTTTTATTTCTGTCCTAATGATGAAAGCAAATACAACACGGGTGAACAACTGTATAAAGGTACTGTAGGTAAGAATAGCACTATAAGCAGAAAAGATATAACTTCTTATGTGACTAAAACGTATCCGTTTTCCATCAACACTTCGTATCCGGTATTGTCGCTTTATTATGCCTCTACCACCAAAAGATTGTATCACGATGACCTTTGGAAAATCATTTATACTTATTCAGTACCTAAGTATACTCTTACAGTTACAGCAGGTACAGGCGGTACAGTAAGTGGTGGCGGTAGCTATGATAATCAAACAACCGTAACGCTTACAGCTACACCGAATGCGGGGTATAAATTTGTTAAGTGGAATGACGATGCAAACGCACCTGCCACAAGAACAGTTACTGTCACGGGTAATGCGACCTATACAGCTACCTTTCAGCCCATCACTTACACCGTCACTTTCAAAGACGAAAACGGTGCAACACTTAAAACTGAGACGGTAAATTACGGCTCAACGGTAACAGCGCCTTCTGACCCTGTAAAAGCTGATACAGCTCAGTGGGATTACACCTTTGACGGTTGGTATGATGCCAACGGTAACAAGTGGACTTCAAGTACAACTATAACGGGCGACACCGTGTTTGCAGCTCAATATGCCGCTGTAGTTCAGAAGTATACTGTCAGATGGTTTAACTATGACGGCACGCTGCTTGAAACTGATACAGGTGTACCGTATGGCACAAAACCTGTTTATAATGGTGATGAACCTCAAAGAGCAGGTAACGCTGAACATTCTTATCAGTTTGCAGGTTGGAACTACGACACAGAGAACGGTATCACACCTTCGTTAGGTGCAACTTATATTGATATTACAGCTCAATTTAGAGAAATCGATAATACATATAAGGTCACTTGGGTGAATGACGGAAGTGTTATTGAAACGGATGAAGCGGTTCCTTATGGTGACAAGCCCGATTATAATGGGTCGACACCTACAAAACCTTCTGATGCTCAGTACGACTACGATTTTATCGGTTGGAGCACAAGCGTTACTGACCCGCCGAAAGCAGAGTCAGAGCTTGATGTGGTTAAGGGTGACATAACCTATACTGCGGTTTATTCGGCAACCTTGCGAATGTACCCTGTGACAGTTATCTTGTTTGATAGCGAAGTGACCTCGGTATATGAGTATGGTACGGAAGTAACCATCGAAGCGCCTGCAGTTGTAGGCTATAAGTTCACACAGTGGAGCGATGGAAACACAGACAATCCGAGAACCGTTGAAGTAACGGGTGAAGCTACATACCAAGCAGTGTATGAAAGAATTCCGTTCCCGATTATGGTTAACAATGAGCAGGTAACAGGAGTGTACATTGTGCCCACCACACAGACCGTTGTTTATGTCATAAATGGCGAAGTGCCTGCGGTTGTAGCTAATGGAGTAACAGTTGACGATTGGAGTTTTGAAGTTTCAAACTCCGTTCCCGACAACAGCTATCCCATAGAAAAACTGTACATCAACGAAACAAGAGTTTATTAACGAGGTGATATTATGAAAGATATTATTGAATTTATCATTTCACTTGCATTTAACATTCACAAACTCACCCTTATCTATGTTTCAGTATTTAAGCAGCTTATAGAAAGGGAATTGTCTTATGATAACGGTTAACCGCTACAGCGACAGAATAACCCTGAGAGGTCACGCAAACTATGCAGAAATCGGCAAGGACATTGTATGTTCTGCCGTTTCTGTTTTAGTGCAGACCTTAGTACAGTCAGTTGAAACCTTAACAACAGACAGAATTGAATACAATATGTCACCCGGAAAGGTTGATATTAAATTTTGGTGTCTTTCAGATCCGTCAAAGGTTCTGATTGATGCCTTTTTTATTGGCATAAAAGGGGTAGCTGACAGTTACCCCGCTTGTGTCAAGGTAAATGAAAAGAACTGACCGAGCGTTGATGTCATTAAAAGCCACGGACTATAGGGCAAGCATTGAACCCTTAAAAAGCTATGGTAAACGATGCGAGAGTTTCAAAAACTCGGAAAGGACAAAAGCCTATGAAAAAGACACTTTTTAACCTTCAGCTTTTTGCAGACGAAACAGCTGCAGCTGAAACAGGCTCAGACCCTGAAACCACAACTGAACAGACAAAAGAGCAGGCAACAGAGCAGAAACAGGAAAGCAAGGCACAGAAAAAGGAAGGTGAGAAAGTCTTCACACACGATGACTTTAACCGCCTTTTTAATCAGAAGTACGCAGAGCTTGAACAGAAAAAGCAGAAAGAAATTGACGAAGCAAAGAAGCTTGCTGAAATGAATGCCGAAGAAAAGGCAAACTACAAAGCACAGCAGGAAAAAGAAAGAGCTGACAAGGTGCAGAAAGAGCTTGACGAATATAAGCGTAAAGATGCACTTAATGAAATGTCAAAAACAGCAAGAAAGATGCTTGCTGACGAAAATATCAATATTCCTGATGAACTGCTTTCAAGGCTCGTTACAACTGATGCCAGTGAAACAAAAACAGCTGTTGACAGCTTTGCAAAATTGTATAAAGAAGCTGTTGAAAATGGTGTCAAAGAACGCTTAAGGGGCGATGTTCCTACAGCAAGTACGGGCAGCGCCACAATTTCAGAAATCGACAAAAGAATCAAAAAATACGAATGAAAGGTGAAAAACCAATGAGAAAAACAATGTTTAATCTTCAGATGTTTGCAGCAGAAAACAACGAACAGGCAGCAAGAAGCTATCAGCTTGAGTTCAAGAAGATGCTTCAGGTTGTATTCAAGAAGCAGTCATATTTTGCTGACTTCTTCGGCGGCGGTATTGAAGCTCTTGACGGTGTTCAGGAAAACGAAACCGCTTTTTATGTAAAGACTTCAGATATTCCTTGTGTAGTTGGTGAAGGCTACAAGAAGGATGTAACACTCGGTACAGGTAGCCGCTTCGGTGATATGACTGAGGTTATCTATGAAAACACACCTGTTAACTACACTTGGGGTTGGAATTGGCACGAAGGCATTGACCGCCACACAGTAAACAACGATTTCAACGCAGCTATTGCTGACAGACTTGAACTTCAGGCAAGAGCAAAGACACAGGCATTCAACTCAAAGCACGCTGCTTTCATTTCAGCTTCAGCAGGCCACACAGAAAGCCTTGCAAGCTACACAGCAGAAGCAATTCTTGCTCTTTTCAACACTCTTTCAGCTTACTACACAAACATTGAAGCTGTAGGCGAACTCAAGGCAAAGGTTACACCCGAACTTTACAATGCTATTGTAGATCATCCTCTTACAACTTCAGCAAAGGGTTCAGGTGCTAACATCGACACAAACGGCATTCTTCGTTTCAAGGACTTTGCTATTGAAAAGCTTCCTTCAAAGATGTTTGCTGAAGGCGAATGCTGCTACACTTACATTCCCGGTGTAGGTAAGGCTTTCACAGGTATCAACACTGCAAGAACAATTGAAGCTGTTGACTTTGACGGCAAGGCATTTCAGGGTGCAGGTAAAGCAGGTGAATACATCCTTCCCGACAACAAGAAGGCTGTTTGCAAGGTTACATTCACAGGTGCTTAATTAACAGAAAGGGTGATTAACCGTGTATAAGGTTATAAAATTCTTTACTGACCTTCAGGACACCAACTTCCCTTATGAAGTTGGTGACACCTTCCCCCGTGAAGGCTTGAAAGTGTCAGAAGACCGCCTTGCAGAGCTTTCAGGCTGCGACAACAGACAAGGACAGCCCCTTATTGAAAAAGTCGCAGAAGAGCCTAAAAAGCCTGCAAAAAAGGCAACTAAAAAAGCAGCAGAATAAAGGGGGTTTTCGGTTATGTTAGAAAACCTTAAAATGCTTCTCGGTCTTGAAAATGACGAAAGCAAAGACGATCTGCTGACCGTGATTATCAGTTTAGTCACGGC
>JAFOXT010000082.1 GCA_017425745.1 Clostridia bacterium
AATTCTCTTTCTGACTCGGCCTCACCGCTATAGGGGTAAGAAGCAATAATTTTGTCAAAACGCTTTTTAATTTTTGCTGCAGCCTTTCCGTTGTTCTGACAAATCAGGGAATAGGCATACTGTGTTCTCAGTGCAGCAGGGTTATTTATGTGTGCCTTCAGAATTTTTTTCATATCCTTAGTAAGAAGCTCATCAATTTTCTCTTTACGGTTTTCGCCCATAAGCTCGCAGTAAAGAATATCGCAAAGAAGAAGGTTTTTCTGTATGCCCACAATTCCGCTGTCAATGCTGAGAAAATGCTCCATCAGCCCTTGTGCTTCATTGAAGCTCTGACTGTCCATAAGACGGTTACAGCAAAGAACACCTATGGTTGCTGACATACTGTTTTTCATTTCTTCGTCTGTTGGCACGGTAAACCATTCTGAGGGCATATCCTTTAGCCTTTTGCCTTGCGAAAGCTCTGATATAAGCTTCAGCTGAATATAGAATGAACGCATTGAATTTTCACTTTTTCTTATTGAAACGGCATTGTAGCCGTCGTTATCAATTGCACCAAGCCTCATAGGAATTCCGTTAAGAGCGGCAAAGAACACACCGATAACAGCAGACACAAGAAAAACTGTTGAAATAATATCTGTATCTCTGAAAACAAAATAAAGAACTGTGCACAAAGCAGAAGTGAAGAGATTCATTATTGAGCCGCCGAGATTATAAAGAATAACGGGCATTTTTCCGTTCTTGATTTCAGGTGGTGACATAAGGCACTGACCGCCTGTTCCTCTTAGAGAATAACGCTTGAAGGAGAGCTTTCCGTTTTGTTTAACCCACATAAGTCTTCCGAGACGGTAGGAGCAGAAGCTATAGCCTGTGATAAGACCGAAAATAAGATGTCCTGCTTCGTGAACAGCAATCTGAATATACATTGCAATATACATAGCCGCAAACAGAACAAGAAAAGAAGAAAGTGAAACCTCACCCTTGACTGTGTCAAAAACTCCGCCTGAAACAGTTATAAGAATTCCGCAAACCATACCCAGAAGCACAAAGCTCATTGAAAGCAGAAACCCTTTAAGCCTGCCCTTACTTTTTGATTTTTTCTTTTTCTCCATAATTTTCACCTCAGTTAAAGTATAACACAAAGCTCCCTTTCTTTCAAGGGAGCTTCGTTATTTTTCTGTTTATTTGAGATAAGTGTAGATAAATTCAAACAGCTGGTCGTTTGCTCTGTCTGCTGCCGCTTTGTCGTTGTCAAGTCCGTGGCCGCCGCCTACGAAGGTGTTGAAATAATGAGGAACACCCATTTCGGTGAGCTTTGCATCAAGATTTACGGCGTTTGAATAAGGCACAATAGTATCACTGTCACCGTGGTTGATGATGGTGGGCACTGTGTTTTTGGTTACATAGAAAAGAGGTGAATACTTCTGAAGAGCTGCCTTAACCTCAGCTGAAGCTCTTTGCTCATAAGCGAAACGCACACCTGAAGCCTTTGAAAAAAGGTCTGAAAGAACTTCGGGACCGCCGAGAGCATTGTTAATATAGAAGTTTTCGTCAGTGAAATCTGTGGGGCCTGAATTGCTGACTACTGCAACGGGTTTGATGGGCGCAGAGTCTGCTTTTGAATAAGCATAAAGGAGGCTCAGATGAGCACCTGCCGAATCACCTGTAAGAAGAACCTTATTGATGTTCACGCCTTTTTCTGCACCGATAGCTTTGATTTTGCCGAGAGCAAGGTCGATATCATTAATAAGTGTGTCCATATGGACTGAATCGGAAATATAGTGGTAGTTGAGTGATGCTCCTGCAATTCCGTGATCCTTTGCAGCAGAAATCGTACCGTTTACATAAGGCTCCTTGTCGCCTCCGATCCAGGCACCGCCGTGAATGAAAAGAACAAGACCGAGGTCACCTGATGCATTGTTGGGAATGCAGAGGTCAAGCTTTTGTCTTTCGTGGTCACCGTAGGAGGCATTTGTATACTGAGTATAGTTTGCTCCCGGAGGTGTAACAGGCTCGCCGTTATTACCGCCCATTCCGAAAAGGCCCATAAAGAACGCGATGATTGACATAAAGAAAGCTATGATTTTGTCGAACATTTTTGCCACTCCTTTTGATTTGGATTTTTTGTTTTCTTCGATTTTAAAGGAAAGGTTTTCCTTAAAACGATTTTATCACTCTGAAGTCTACTGTGTCAATAGGCGAAAATTTCTTTTGTTTATTTTGTATTATTATTTTGTTTATTTTGTCGGCACACCGTCATCGTAATAAAGCAGAAGCATAATTTCCTTTTCTTCTCCGGTTTCTCTGTCAATATAAACCAGCACCTCGCTGTTTCTTTTTTTGTCAAGGCAGTGATACTGAAAGCA
>JAFOXT010000083.1 GCA_017425745.1 Clostridia bacterium
CACCATTACCAATTGTTGTTATACTGTCAGGGATTGTTATACTTGTGAGGCCGATGCAATAATAGAAAGCATACTCACCGATTGCTGTTACACTGTCAGGGATTGCTACACTTGTGAGGCTTGTGCAAGAACTGAAAGCATAATCACCGATAGTTGTTACACTGTCAGGTATTGTAAACTCTGACTGCGAATTTTGGGAGGGGAAGCAGATAAGAATTGTTTTATCCTTGTTGTAAAGTACGCCGTTTTCACTTACATAGTTGCTGTTACCCTCTTCAACATTTATGTTCTTCAGAGAGCCACAATATACAAAAGCATTTTCCCCTACTTTTGTAACAGCTTCAGGAATAGTAATTTCATTCAGATTACTACAACCGGAAAATGCATAGTCGCCGATTTCAGTTACAGTGTCCGGAATAGTAATTTCATTCAGATTGCTACAACCGGAAAATGCATAGTCACCGATTTCAGTTACAGTATCCGGAATAATAATTGTGCTTAAGGTATTGTAATAAAAAGCGTATGCACCGATATTGGTTATACCGTTTTCAAGTGTAATTGAAGGATAGTTATAACCTGAAGTATACCACGGTGTATAATTAAAACTTGATGACAGATCAGGCATCTTGTCGTTGCCTTTTCTTATTACAATCTCGCTGATATAGTTACATTCGTAAAAAGCATCATAATTATAACTGACGTTGGCAGGAACGCTTACCTTACTCAGATTATTACAATTATAAAAAGCAGACTCACCGATTGTTGTTACACTGTCAGGAATTGTTACGCTTGTAAGTTTGGAGCAATTATAGAAAGCCCCATAACCGATTTCAGTTACAGAATCCGGAATAGCTATTGTGCTGAATTTATTATTACGGAAAGCATACTCACCAATATTGGTTATACCGTTTTCAAGCGTAATTGTGAGACCTTCATCTCTTGAAACATACCAGGGTGTATATCTGTAGGTAGATGTATTAAAGTCTGTCATCTTGCCGTTGCCTTTTCTTATTACAATCTCGCTGATATTACTGCAGCTGTAAAAGGCATCATTATAATAACTGAGATTAGCAGGAACACTCACCTTTTTTATGTTTCTGCAATAATAAAATGCTGAACTGCCTACTGATTGAGCACTGTCAGGAATTACAATTTCTGTAAGATTACTGCATTCTGAGAAGGCATAAGTATCAATATAAGTTACACCGTCAGGAACTGTATAAGTTGTTGCTGAATGCTTTTGCGGAAAAGCCATAACTGTTGTTTTATCCTTATTGAAAAGAACGCCGTTTTCATCACAGTAATAATCATTCTTACTGTCAACAGTAATTTTTTGAAGAGAACTACAATTGTAGAATAAACCTGAAGCAATGCTTGAAACATTTTCAGGAATATAAATTTCTTCAAGAGATGAACAGGATGCAAATGCACCGGCTCCGATTTTTTCAAGCGATTCCGGAAGCGTAATACTGACTAAAGAATAACACCCGCTGAACGTGTATTCATTAAGATTTACTACACCATCCGGAATATCAATTTCGGTAAGTTCACTACAGCGATAGAAGGCATATCTGCCGATGTTTTGCACAGAAGCAGGAAGATTAAATTCAGTAAGACCTGTACATTCAGAAAATGCAAACGAACCAATTGAGTCAACTGTTCCGCTGAAGATAACCTTTTTAAGACTATCGCATGAATAGAAAACCTCATTGCCAAGTGAGGTTATATCACCTTGAATAGTGATTTCAATAATTTTGTCACAGTTATAGAATGCGCCGTCATTAATTTTCGCAACGCTCTGAGGAATAGAAACCTCTTTCAAATTAATAAAATTATAAAATGCATGTGAAGCGATTGAAGTTATTCCTTCAGAAACTGTAACCTTTCTGACAGACCTACTATATTTGTTCCAGGGAATATTTGAATAACTGTAATCCGGCATATCTCCGCTGCCTTCAAGCACAAGAGCGCCATCTGAATAAACAGTCCAATGAATATTTTCATTACATTCGCCTTCTTCTACAACTATAACCTCTTCGGTATTTGATGAATAGATCTTTTTTGCATTATTAAGAGGGTCGTTATTACCTGAGATTGAAATTTTATTCCAATCCTCCTCTGTACCTTTGTAGAACACAACAGAAAGAGCGTCACAACTATAGAATGCTCCGTCTGACACCGTCGTCAGGCTGACAGGCATTCTTACACTTAAAAGATTGGAACAATACTTAAATGCACTTGCTTCTATGCTTTGAATATTGGCAGGCAATTTAATTTCAAAAAAGCCACTACAATGACTAAAAGCGTAATCGTCAATACTGATAATGCTGTCAGGAAGTGTAAGCTCTTCTACAGTGTAAAGAGAATTAAATGCATAAGCGCCGACATTTGTTATACCGTCAGAAAATGTAACCCTTTTAATGTCAATGTCAATACTCTCCGGGTTATGCATAGAATCTGTATAATTCAACCAAGGGGAAGAGCCGGAATAATTCTGCATTTTTCCGGTACCGATAAGCTCAAGCAGACCGCTGTCATAAAGGTACCACTTAATATTGTCACCGTCGTAACCACAGTTACCGCTTACAAGAAGCTGCTTTGCATCCGCGTTACAAAGATCACAGATAAAGTCCTTATTTTCGTCTGTATGCTTATAATCGATTACCTCATGTCCTGATAACCACTGTTTGCAATTTTCACAGAATACGCCTGCTGTAAAGCCTGTGCTTGTACAGGTCGCAGGTACTTCTTCGTGATTTGTTGTTATGCTATGACCACACTTAAGTGTTATATCAAAACCGGTTCCGTTACCTCCGTAATTATATTGAACAGTAAAGTAATATGTTTTATCCTTTTGTAATGAATAAGTTACAGACTCTACATTGGTATACGGGTACACATAAGTTGAGCCGCCTATCTGATTTTTACCTTCATCACAAATCGCAACTCTCAGGCTATGACTATATATATAGCTGCTGTCATAATCTGAAAGTCCAATCTCAAGCGGAAATTCCCCTGAAAATTCAGGAACAAACTTAATATACGCAGTATCGCCGACATCTAATTTCAACTCAATGGTTTCACCAAGAAGAATTTCACTGTTGATTTCATAAATTTCAACATCAAAGGTGACCTTGTAACCTGCATATTCAACAGTCAGAGTACAGAGACCCGGCTTTGCTGAATTGAAGCCTGTAACATTAAGGTTCTCAGATTTTATAATCGACGTACCGTCATTGAAATTTATTTTAATTGCAAGACCATCAGCCTCAAAGCTTGAACCTACTGAATATTTAGTCTTGTTCGGTAATGATTCAATGCTTATACTTTCAATAACCTTATCGTCAATTGCAACAAATTCATTACCGTTTGCAATTGCATAATCCTCAGCAGTTGAAGCAGTATAACCTTTTATGGTTGTTTCACCGGGCACAGCTGAGCTGCCAATAAAGCAATCCTTGTTGTTGAATGTAATTTCCTTAAGATCAGCACATCTCTGAAAAGCATTATATTCTACGCGCGTAACATTAACAGGGATAATCACGCTTTCAAGAGCTGTGTAGCTGAAAGCGTAACTACCAATGCTTGTAACACTTTCAGGAATAACAATATCTGAAAGCTTTTCACAGTAACTGAATGCTGATGAACCAATACTTGTAAGACCCTCAGGTAAAATTACTTTAGTAAGCTTTTGTGAGTCTGAAAAAGCTGAACCAGATATGGTAGTAGTGCCTGAAGCAACTTCGTACTCACCGCTTCTGCCTGCAGGATATTTTAAAAGGGTTGTCTTATCATAATTATAAAGAACGCCATCATCAGAATATAGGCTACTACTTCCTTCTTCAACTTTTATAGCTGTCAGTGAATCACATGAAGAAAAGGAATCATAAATTGAAGTGAGACTTTTGGGAAGGGTTACCGTTTCAAGTGCATCGCAATAATTTGCAAAACCGCTGAGATAATTAATATTGCTGTTTTCTTCAAAAGATATAGATGTTATCAGATTACAACTATTAAAACAATAGCTATTAATTGTGGTTACACTTGCAGGAATTACAACAGCACCCGCCTTATTCTTAAGACAGAGCATAATTGTAGATTTATCATAATTATAAATAATGCTGTCCTCTAATAAAAGGTTAGTATTATCGGGATGGATATTTAATGTTTTAAGAGCATCACAACCGTTAAAGGCACTTGAATCGATGCTGTATACGCCGGCAGGTATATCTACAGTTTCCAGAGATGCACACGAATCAAATAGTGAGCTTGTAAAATAAGTCATAGCACTGTTTTCTTCAAAGGCAACAGTTTTAAGTTTTTTATTGTATGAAAATGCGCCATAGCCGATTGAAGAAACAGAAGCAGGAATAGTTATACTTTCTAATTCACAATATCTGAATGCATAACCACCTATTGAAACAAGTGTTGAAGGCAAAGAAATCTCTTTGATTTTTGTCTCATTGAACGCAGCATCACCAATATGTGTAACCGTTGAATCTTCTGCAAATTCAACACAATCATAAAAAGAAGACAAAGCAACCCACGGTGCCTCATCACTATAGGTTGAATAATCAGCCATTCTTCCGCTGCCTGAGAAAGTAAGAGTACGTGTATCTAAATCAATTTTCCAGTTCAAGTCTCCACTGACACCCATAAAATCAAAGCAGATATGCTGTTCACTTTCTCCGAAAAGAATGTGAGGTATGCCTGAATCTTTACACTGTTCATGTTCTGCTGAACTTTCATAGCAATAAACAGTGAAATATGAGGGAACACCACCGGATGTATCCTGAATGTTCATATATTCAACAAGTTCCTCAAACGTATACGATACATCAAATTTTTCGTTAAATTTTACCAATATAGCATTGATCATTGATTCTTCAGTCCAGGACTCGCCCAGTAGATCTGCACGCATTTGAACCTTCATAGATTCAGCCATAATAAAAGCACATTTTTCAGCACTGTCAACTTCTGAACAAGAAACTATGAAAGATAAATCTTCAGTAGCAACTGCGGTCAATGATTTGTTCTCCACCTTCTGAAGCGCAACTACTTCATCAAATACATAATCACCAATTTCTTCAACGCTTTCAGGAATCATAATATTACTGATATTTACGCATCCGGCAAAAGCTTGAGGACCAATTGATTTGAGATTATCAGAAAAAGTTACGCTTTTCAGTTCAACACAATAACCAAAAGCACCCTCACTGATTATCACGGCACTTTCAAGAACCGCTGCTTCAAGTTCCATTGCATACATAAATGCACAATAACCAATTTTCTCAACCATCTGAAGATTAATAGAACCGAGAGAAAAACAAGCAGCAAAAGCATAATAGCTGATTTCTTTTACACTGTCTGCAAGCACAACAGATTCGAGGTTATAACATAACATAAAAGCAAAAGTACCGACATATGTTACACCCTCTTCAATAACTACACGTTTAATCTGATCAGAATAGTCAGACCAAGGTGCAACCTCGGTAGGCTCCTCAATTTCTTCCTCGTCAATTTCTGCAGCGTTGTTAAGCAAATTTGAAGTCATTTCAGCATGACGAGGCTCAAGTTCAAGAC
>JAFOXT010000084.1 GCA_017425745.1 Clostridia bacterium
TAGCGTCCGTTTTTAAATTTGTAAACAGGTGTTGGTGGTGCTACTTTTTCATTTTGTGTAAGATGCGAGTGTAAATCAAAATGCTGATGGAGGTATTGCTATGAGCAACAAAAAAGAAATCATTATCAAGGCAACTAAACTTAAAAAGAGTTTTATCACAGGTGACACAGAACAGACAATTTTTGAAAATCTAGACCTTAATATATATAGGGGTGACTTCACTGTGATTATGGGTAGTTCAGGTGCAGGCAAGTCCACACTGATGTACTCCCTTTCGGGAATGGACAGACCCAGCTCGGGCGAGGTTGTTTGGAACGACAAAACAATTACATCTTTAAGTGATGATAGGCTGGCAATTTTCAGACGAAAGAACTGTGGTTTTGTTTTTCAGCAAATCTATCTTCTTGATAAGATGAGCCTTATGGATAATGTACTTACGGCGAGTGCATTGTCAGGAGCAAACAAGAAGGAGTCGGTGAAATATGCCAAAGAGCTTTTCGAGCTTGTTAATATTCCTGAGATAACACGCAAAAAGTTCCCATCTCAGGTGTCGGGCGGTGAGGCTCAGCGAGCAGGCATTGTAAGGGCAGTTATAAATAAACCCGAAATTCTCTTTGCCGATGAGCCCACAGGTGCACTGAACTCAAATAACTCAACTGCGGTTCTTGATGTTTTTACAAAGCTTCATAATGATGGTCAGAGCATTATATTGGTAACTCATGACAAGAAAACAGCATTAAGGGGCAACCGTGTGTTGTATGTTAAGGACGGCAAAATCTACGGTGAGTGTGACCTTGGGGTTTACACAAATGACAGTAAATACCGTGAAGCAAAGCTAAACAACTTTTTAACAGAAATGGGATGGTAATATGAAAAAAATAGCAAATCAGATTTTATACAACTTAAAAAAAGAGAAATCCTCCTTTATATCATTCGGCGTTATCATTCTGATAACTGCTCTGATATTAAATTGTGCGGCGGTTTTGCTGTGTCAGGTAGATAGTGCTTATGATACAAAGTTTGAAAAGTTAAGCACCGCAACACTCAACGCAATTGTTCCCGAGGTTCAGAATAGCAGTGAACTTGAAAAAGCAATTGATGAAACTGAAAAGGTAGAGAAAATCGAAAGCCATACCGCTATTATGACAGAAACTACAGTCAAAGATTTCAACGGTGCGGATTTTACAATGAACACAGTGTTTTATAACATTGATGACAAGCGTACTCTTAACAATTTTGAGATTGTGAATGAAAGCGAAAATGATGTTGACAATCCAATCTACATCCCGCTTTATGTTTCCAACTTTGGCGGATTTGCTTTGAATGACGAAATCATTTATGTAATTGACGGTAAATACCATAGTTTCACAGTAGCAGGTGTAATTGAAGAAATGCAGTACGGCAACTACGGTTTGGGTTTGCTGTGTGTATATTTGCCAAAAGAAGAGTTTGCAGAGCTTGCGGATTCTTATAGTGACAAGGCTGTGGTTGAATATTCAATGAGCGTAAAGAGCGATGCAAGCCTTGATGAAGTGAAAGATGATGTCAGCAAAGCAATTGAGAACAAAGGTGTTATGGCTTTATCAATTCTTGACAGCGAAAGCGTAAAGGGTACACGAACAATGGTTACGGATCTGCTTGTACTTATTTTAGCCGCTTTTGCACTAATCATCCTTGCAGTCAGCGTATTCCTCAGTAACTTCAAAGTAAAAAATGCCATTGAGTCCGAAATTACAAATATGAGCGTGCTCAAAGCCCTGGGTTACACAAGTGCTCAGATTGTAGCGAGTATCACACTGCCTTATGCTATTGTTTCGCTATTGTTTGCAATTCTCGGCATTGGTCTGTCTTACACTTTACTTCCGGTGCTTTGCTCAGTGCTTACTGTTCAGTCAGGTTTTTCGTTTGCTGTTAGCTTTGATTTGCTGAGCTTTGTATGTGTGGCTTGTATTCTTTGCGGTGTTGTTTCGTTCTTCACATATATATCCGCACGAAAAATCAAGAAAACTCAGCCTATTGACGGCTTAAGAGGTAATATAAGTTCAAAGCACACAAAGAAAAATTATTTTCCGCTTGAAGAAACAAGGGGCAACACAAAATTCCTGCTTGTCTTAAAGCAGATAATAGCTTCTACAAAACAGAATGTAATGCTCTTTTTGGTGTCTTTCGTGCTGACGGTTCTCATAGCATTTTCAGGTACACTGTTCTACAATGTAGTAGTTGAGCCGGATAATTTTATGTCTGCTTTGTCAGATGAAGTAGCAGATGTGATTATATATCCTAAAAGCGACAGTGTGAGTGAACTTGAGTTAAAACTTGGTAACGATAACCGTGTGCAAAATTCATTGAAATATATGTCTGCAATTGTTAAAATTGAAGAGAAAACGGTGACTGCTTTTGCCTGCGAGGACTTCTCAAAGGTGAGAAATGATGTATGTTATATGGGTGAAAATCCGAAAGATGCAGATGAAATCGCTTTGGGCAGTGCTTTTGAAGAAAATATGAAAATCGGCGACACAGTTAGAGTGACGGTGGATGGTATCACCAAAAACTTTCAGGTTACAGGCTTTGTGCAAAGCGTAAATTTACAGGGTGAGCTTTGTGAACTGAGCCTAGAAGGATACAATAGTTTCTTTGATCAAAATCAGACACCGGCCCTTTATGTGTATCTTGAAAATGCTGATAATGCCGAAAAGATTACAATGGAATATAAATCCGATTACACTGCATTGGTAACAGACACAGTGAATTCTTACAAACTTCAAACGGAAGCACAAGATATGTATATGGGCATCACCGTGGTGCTTGTAGTGGCTATTTTTGCGGTAACAATTCTCATTGTATTATTTATTCTATACATTGTTATCAAGTCTCTGCTTGTAAAAAGAAGACAGGAGTTAGGTATTTACAAAGCAATGGGCTACACAAGTTCACAGCTTATTTTGCAGACAACAGGTTCCTTTATACCTGTGTCGATGGTAGCAATTGTGCTTTCAAGCTTTTTGGCAATTTTTTATATGCCGGCTATCTATCAAGTTGTTTTTGAAGCTTTAGGTGTTATGAAAAATAACTTTGAGATTTCATTTGGTTTTTTAATGCTATTTGCAGTAGCTCAGATTTTGGTAAACATTATGATAAGTATTATTTTGTGTATGCCGATAAGAAAGATATCAGCATATGAACTCATTAAAGAATAAGGAGAGATAAAAATGGATTTTGGTGATAAATTAAAGCAGTACAGATTAAAAGAGGGACTTTCTCAGGAACAACTTGCTGAGAAAATAGGAGTAAGCCGTCAAGCGATAACCAAATGGGAGACCAAGCGAGGCCTCCCTGATGTTGAAAATATGATTATCCTCGCAGAGCTTTTCAAGCTCACTCTCGATGAGCTTGTGCTTGAAGAGGTCAAAAAGCAGGAAGAAAAGCGGTTGGTTTTCGAAAGCGAAACGGTTTATGACATCGACACTGGCAAGCATTTTGACATAAACTTGGGCGGTGCAAGGAAAATTACCATCAAGACAGGCGTGGATGAAAAAATCCACATTGTGCTTTCTTCCGAAATACTTGCTGAAATTGGCTCTCTTTTCAAGGTGAAACTTGACGAAAAGCGTAATAAGTTGGATGTTGAACTTGTAAATAAAAAGGGCGTCAGCCGTTTTGAAGCACAGGAAAGCGTGGATATTACTCTTTTACTCCCTGAAAAGTTTACCGAGCATACAGAGGTTTCAGCAAGCGTTAAGGAACTTCTTATTGAGGATTTACGCCTCAGCCGACTTGAGTACGACGGCGACGCAGAAAAGGTTTTTATCCGGGACACAGAGGGAAGTCTGGAGTTTACTGCAAAGACTGACTACGAAATTTTTATTTCAGATAACTGCACAAAACTTGATATAAACCAGTTCAAAGCGAAAGCGATTGTTCACATTGAAAATGCAGATAATTACAAATTTTCAAATAACGGCAAAAAATGCAAGCTCATCATCCGTAAAAATGGTGAAATAGTTGAAAGTGAAGAAAACGAAAAAGCTGGAAGCATAATCAGCACATCAGGAATATTCTCTGAATTGATTGTTGAGGTTGAGAGATAAATTTCAGTCGTGCGCCCAGCCAAGGGCAATTAACCAAACGGGTGTAAATCCCGTCTAATTAAGGTCTAGCCAACCGATTAGTAGCGAGTCTTGAGTAGTTGTCAGTAATGACAGTTGCTAAGCGTAGACAGCGAGCAAGTAGGGTTGCAATGCGATTGAGCCTCGAAAGGTTACTTACAGAGGGCTGACGTTGTGACTGATACGGAAAGCAACATCGAATGGAACGACACGGCAAGAACCATTCGGCACTGCGGGGTCAAAGAGCCAATCATGCTTGACATTGTGGTTAATTAGTCAACTGGGGAGAGCCTATCGCTTCTTGTAAACAAGTACGTTACATCAACTAGAAGATGGAGATGGACGGATGAGTGATAGGCAGTCGGATAGCTTCATAGTACCGAGGAAACTGGGTAATGTCAGTGGAGGGAAGGGGGCTACATAATAACGGTCTTTCTGAGGACACATTATCCGTACTCAGGGACGGAGGAAATAATGGGAACGAAATTAGAAAGAATAATGGAAATTTCGGCAACTACGCCAAAGCCAGAGTTCACATCTTTGTACCACTTGATAAACATTGAAATGCTGAAACAATGCCATATGGAATTAGATGGTAGTAAGGCAGTTGGTATCGATAAAGTGACAAAAGCAGAGTATGAGGAGCATCTGGAAGAAAACTTAACAAATCTTGTAAGCAAGCTAAAGAATAAGGCTTACAAACCCTTGCCATCACTTAGGGTGTTCATACCGAAAGCAAATGGCAAGAAACGTCCTCTGGGGATTGATTCCTACGAGGACAAGATTGTGCAACTGGCAGTAAAGAAAATATTGGAAGCTATTTATGAGCCAAGATTTCTGCACTGTATGTATGGCTTCAGACCGAACAGAGGATGCCATGATGCCATAAAGGAAGTCCAATACCAGATAAACGACAGATGTATAAATTATGTAGTAGACGCTGATATAAAAGGTTTCTTCGACCACATGAGTCACGAATGGATGATGGAGTTTCTTAGGCTTTACATCAAAGACCCAAACCTTCTGTGGCTAATCAATAAATATCTAAAAGCCGGAGTAATGACGGACGGAATATTTGAAGAAAGTGGAGAGGGCTCTGTGCAAGGAAACATTATCAGTCCGCTACTGGCATATATCTACATGCACAATGTATTGACACTATGGTATAAATTTGTCATTATAGGCAGAACGACTGGACGCAGCTTCCTGGCAGTTTATGCAGAAAGTAATTCCAAGCGAAAGTATGGCAGAAAGCCAGAAACATTTGATTTCTTAGGTTTTACATTTTACTGTGGTAAGGGAAGAAAGACTGGAAACTTCTGTGTAAAGCTTAA
>JAFOXT010000085.1 GCA_017425745.1 Clostridia bacterium
ATAAACACTCTTAAAGCACCTGATGTTAATTTTAAAGCAAAAAAGCATCAGTACATTGACATAAAGCTTACCGATTGCAGTGTGCCTCAGGTTATGGGACTTATCAACGGTGTGCTTGAGCGCTTTATGGGTGAAGAACAGTTTGACTATGATTTCGTTAACGGTGTTGCCGATGACCCTGATGAGGGCGGTCAGATTACTACTGATAAAGCAATTCCACCGTCACTGAAGCCTTTTGCTCTTACAATTGACGGCGTTGAAGATGCGTGGGTAGAAAAGGACGGCGAAAATACTGTTTACACAATTACTGTTGTGCCCGAAGAAAGCACAATGGATCAGAAGCCTAAGCACCACGATGTTGCCTGCGATGTTATTGCTCTTGAATCTCTCAACATTCCTGCCAAAATCACAAAGGCAGACTATAAATATTCCGGCACAAAAATCTCTGTAACCTATAATCCTCAGGGTCAGGTTGTGAGATATCACGAATATTTCGATATGTACGGCGTTGGTGAAGGCGGCGCAATGGGTGTTACCGCAACCTGCGTAATGGAAGGTTATATTGATGAAACCTGGGACATTGAGTGGAAATAACCGTTGTTTCAGCAGTTGACAAAATGTATGTAAAAATGATATCATTAACTGATGGCATTTATTATAAAGAAAAAAAGAATTTTAAAGTGAGGTAGAACTATGCATTTTTCAGATTTAGGTGTATTTCTCGGCCGTTGCGAATTTGCAAAGGTAGATTACTACACAAAGGATCCCGTTAAGCATCAGGAAAGAATCCTTAAGAGCATTATGGAAAAGAATAAGGATACAGAGTACGGTAAGAAAATCGGCTTCAAGGATGTTCATTCAGTAGAAGATTTCCAGAGAATCGTACCCCTTTCAAATTACGATACTTATGACAAATATATTGAACGTATGATGGAAGGCGAAGGCAACCTTATGATGAAGGCTCGCAACATCCGTTACTGCTCATCATCAGGTTCAGTAGGTAAGCCCAAGGTTCTTCCCAAGTCAGCAGCTGACCTTTGGATTATGCAGTGCATGGGCTTTTCAGGTACACCCGGTTGTGCTTCAAAGTGGTATAAATCACAGGGCAGAAAGTTCCCGAAGCAGGTAGGTCCTGTTGCAATTATTCTTACAGGTCACAAGCTTAAGGACGGTAAGATGTGTAACGGTGCAGGCCAGGTACCCTTTACTTACCTTAAGCCTATTTCCAACTTCTTTATGACAACTCCCAACGACTTTCTCTATCCCGAAAACGAGGATGCTGTTAACTCAACATATTTCCACCTTCGTTTCGCTCTTATGAAGCGCGACGTTTCATTCCTCGGCTCAATGGTTATCACTCTTCTCACAACAATGTTTGACTACTTTGAGAACAACTGGGAAATGATCTGCAAGGATATCGAAATGGGTACAATTGATCCTTCAGTTAAGTGTCCTCCCGAGCTCAGAGCAAAGTGGGAAAAGAAGTTCAAGCCTATGCCCGAGCGTGCAGCTGAAATCAGAAGAGAATGCGAAAAGGGCTTTGACACACCCGAAGCACCTGTTGCAAAGAGAATCTGGCCGAAGCTTGAATGGGGCTACGGTATGATTGGTTCAAACCTTGCTTTCTATGTTGATAAGCTTAAGAAATATACAGGTGATATTCCTCTTCACAATATGGGTTATGCTGCTGCAGAAGGCTATATGGCTATGCCTGTTGAGCTTAACGTAAACGACTGCGTACTTCTTCCTCAGTCAGTATTCTTTGAATTCATCCCAATGGATGACCCCGAATGTGAAAGACCTCTTACAATCGGTGAGGTTGAAGTAGGTAAGGAATACGAGCTTATCGTAACTAACCGTTCAGGTCTTTACAGATATCAGATTGAAGACGTTGTTCGTATTACCGGTTACTACAACAAGACTCCCAAGATGGAGTTCCTTTACAGAAACAACCTTGCAATGAACATTGCAAACGAAAAGACAACTACTCAGATGGTAGACTGGGCAGCTCTTGAAACACAGAAGAAGACAGGCTATTCATTCAAGGGCTACAGCTTCTATGCAGACAGAAGCGTTGACCCCGTTCGCTATATGCTTCTTGCAGAGCCCGAAACAGAAATTCCCGACGAAAAGATTCCTGAAATTGAAGCAGTTCTTGACGAATTCCTCAATGAAAGTAATGAAAAGTACTTCAAGTACCGCCGTTGGGGTATGCTTGCAGCACCCAAGCTCAGCATCCTTAAGAAGGACACTTATGCTGACTACAGAGAAATGCTTAAAAAGCAGGGCAGAGTGCTCAACCAGATTAAGCCTGTAACAGTTGTAAACACACCTGAAAGAGAAGAATTCTTCCTTTCACACATTGAAAAATAATTTTAGGGCACTTAAGAAAATATGAAAAAAGAGAGGTAATGTAAAATGGCAATGTCAGATCTTGGCGTAATGC
>JAFOXT010000086.1 GCA_017425745.1 Clostridia bacterium
CAAAGCAAATACAAAACGACAAATGACATCCAACCTGATTTGGCGGGATGTCATTTTATTATTCATATAATCTATAACGCGATTTTGCATTTTGCATTATGCATTTTGCATTCATGGAAGGTTGTTTCCTGCTGCAGCGTAAATGTCGTACCAGTGCTGACGGTCGATTTTCACACCGCTTGCTGTAAGGTAATCCTTAAGTCGGTCTGCGTTGGTTGTGCCGAGAATTGCCTGCATATTTGCAGGGTGTCTGAGAATCCATGCAATTGCAGTTGCTTCCTTTGAAAGACCGTATTCCTTTCCGACTTCCTCAAGCTTTTTAAGAAGGTCAGTGCAGTTTTCGTCATTGAAAATTGTCTTACCCTTAACTGTGCCTCTTACGGGTCCCCACGCCTGAATTGTTGTATCGGTAAGTCGGCAGTATTCAAGCACGGCACCGTCTTTTACATTAGCTGAAGGTGTTTTCATGTTTACGTTGATGCCGTTTGCAATCATTTCTGAGTGGGCTACACCAAACTGAAGCTGATTTGCAACAAGCTTTTCACCGGTTATTTTTTCAAGCAGCTGCATCTGCATAGGGTTGTGGTTGGACACACCGAAGAAGCGCACCTTACCTGACTTTTTAAGCTCAGCGAAAGCTTCTGCTACCTCTTCATCAAAAAGAGTGTCGGGTCTGTGGAGAAGAAGCACGTCAAGATAATCTGTACGGAGTCTTTGCAGTGTTCCGTCAACGCTTTTGAGAATGTGCTCTTTTGAAAAATCATAGCGCTGATGGGGTACAATTGCACACTTTGACTGAAGAATCATTTTGCTTCTCAGTTCACCGTTCATATTAATGGCTGAAGCAAACTTTCTTTCACTTTCTCCACCGCCGTAAATGTCAGCGTGGTCAAAAAAGTTTGCGCCCATTTCCATAGCTGTTTTTACAAGCACTTCAATTTCTTTCTCTTCTTTACCGCAATAGTTCATACAGCCTATTGCAATATCGGGCACCATAAGCCCTGTTTTAGAAAGCTCAATCTTTCTCATTTTTTAATCCTCTAATTCTCTTACAAAATCTTTGAACATAGTTCCTCTTTGCTGATAGCTTTTAAACATACCCCAGCTTGCACAAGCAGGTGAAAGAAGACAGCAGTCGCCTTCCTCAGCACTTTCAGCGCAGATTTTTACTGCCTCTTCAAGACTTTCAGCATAGCAGAAATCTCTGAACTGTGCTTTCATACAGGCATCAGCAATTTTCTCTCTTGTCTGACCGATAAGCACAAGCTTACGCACCTTGCCGGGAAAACGGCTTACCCAGTCGGTATAATCACCGTTTTTGTCGTAGCCCCCTGCAATAAGAACAGTTGTTGATGGCATTGCATCAATAGCCTTGATTGCAGCGTCGGTGTTTGTGCCCTTGGAGTCGTTATAATATTTTACGCCCTTTTTCTCGCAGACAAATTCAATTCTGTGCTCAACGGCAACAAATTTCTTAACTGCTTCTTTAATTATATCAAGAGGCACACCGAAGCTCATTGTGATACCGAGAGCCGCCATAATATTTTCGTAGTTATGCACACCAACGAGATTTGTTTCTCTTACATCGCAGAATTCCTCTGCCTTACCGTCCTTTGCAATATAGATGATGTTATCCTTGTAGTAAATTCCGTTTTGGAGCTCGTGCTCTGAGCTGAAGTAAACAACGTTGCACTTGAGTGTTTTACCAAATTCACGAAGAATTTCATCCTCGTAATTGAGTACGCAATAATCATCTTTACCCTGATTTTTTGCAATTGACTTTTTGATGTCAATGTAATTTTCCATTGTCTTGTGACGGTCAAGGTGGTCAGGAGTAATGTTGAGAATTGCGCTTACCTTCGGACAGAAGGTGTGCATTGTTTCAAGCTGGAAGGAGCTGATTTCAGCAACAGTTGCACCGCCCTCTTCTGAAGTAAGAGCAAGACCTGTGTAGGGAATTTCGATATTACCTACAAGAAGAGTTTTTTCATTAAAGCTCTTTACAATTTCATATGTAAGTGAAGTTGTGGTAGTTTTTCCGTTTGTACCTGTAAGAGCAATAACCTGACCCTTATCGTAAAGGTAAGCAAGCTCAATTTCACCCATAACGGGAATACCGCTTTCAATTACGGCTTTCATTACGGGTGTGTCAAGTGCCACACCGGGACTTACAACGCACTTTTCTATTCCGTCAAAGTCGCCATTCTGCACCTTTCCGAGAATAAAAAGGATGTCCTCAGTTGTACCAATCTGTGCTTTTACAGCTTCAGTGTCAAGGTCGGTGTTACCGTCATAAATTACAATCTCTTTACCGAGGGTGAGAAGCATTCTGCCTGCAGCAATACCGCTTCTGCCTGCACCCACAATGAGAAATTTGTTTTCTTTCATATTCTTCCTCCAGATTTTTCCGTAGTTATCTAATATATATTATATCTATACTCTCTTATAATTACAAGATTATCTGCAAATTTTTTTGACCTTTCATCATATAATCTCACTATTGCAAAAACAGTCTCTCCTGTGTTATACTTATAATGTATATTTATGATTTCCGGAGGACGTCTTATGATTTCCGTAGCTTTAGCCGCCTATAAGGGCGAAAAATATATTGAACAGCAAATCCGCTCAATTCTCCCTCAGCTTTCTCACGGGGATGAAATAATCGTTTCTGACGACAAGCCCGGCGGAATGACAGAGCGAATTGTAAAAAGACTTGCTGAAGAGGATAGCCGTATTATTTACGTCGAGGGCAAAGGTAAGGGCGTTGTAACAAACTTCATCAACGCCATCCGCTACACGAAGGGCGACAAGATTTTTCTTTGCGACCAGGACGATGTGTGGCTGCCCGACAAGGTAAAAAGAGTTATGGCAGCCTTCGATGAGGGCGCTGACCTTGTTCTTCATAACGCCTATGTAACCGACGGCAACCTGAATATTACTGAGCATTCGTTTTTCTATAAGCGCGGCAGTAAAAAGGGTGTGCTTCACAACATTATGAAAAACTCCTATATGGGCTGCTGTATGGCTTTTGACAGAAAGCTTCTCAAAAAAATTATGCCTATGCCCCGTTTTATTCCTATGCACGACCAGTGGATTGGTCTTATGGCTGAAATTTACGGCAAGGTTACCTTTATTGATATGCCCCTTATTTACTACCGTGTTCACGGCGGCAATGTAACGGGCGGTGCAACCTCCTTCAGCCAGAAAATGAAATGGCGCAGATATCTTATTGATAAGCTTATAAAAAGAGTTGTATTCAAAAAGTAAGCTCATCGCCCCTTCCGTCTTTTCGCTTTGCGAAAATCCACCTTCCCCTGAAGGGGACGGCTTAATAAAAGGAGAGACAAATATGAAAGATTACAGTGTAAGCGGCTGTATAGTAACATATAACAGCAAGGATAAAATTTCACCTACAATTAAATCCGTTCTTGATATGACAAAGGGCGTTGATTTCACTCTTTATATCGTTGATAACGATTCCACCGACGGCACTGCTGATTTTATTGAAGAAGCTTTTCCTGAGGTTGTTGTTATCCGTGCAGGATCAAACAGCGGTTTTGGTGCAGGCCACAACAAGGTTATACCTTTTCTTAAAAGTAAATACCACGTGGTAATCAACCCCGATATTCTTCTGCGTGAGGATTCAATTACTCAGCTTTGTAA
>JAFOXT010000087.1 GCA_017425745.1 Clostridia bacterium
ACAACGAAAACGTGCCTATCTGTCAGGATACAGGTATGGCTTGTGTATTCCTTGAAATCGGTCAGGATGTACACATCGTTGGCGGTGACCTCACAGAAGCTGTAAACGAAGGCGTAAGAAGAGGTTACACAAACGGTTACCTCAGAAAGAGCGTTGTTAAGGACCCCGTAAGACGCGGTAACACAGGTGACAACACTCCCGCTATGCTTTACACAGAAATCGTTCCCGGCGAAAACATCAAGGTTACTGTAGGCCCTAAGGGCTTCGGTAGTGAAAATATGAGTGCAATCCGTATGTTCAAGCCTTCAGCAGGTCTTCAGGGCATCAAGGATTTCATCATCGAAACAGTTGAAACTGCAGGCCCCAACCCCTGTCCTCCTATGGTTGTAGGTGTTGGTATCGGCGGTACATTTGATAAGGCTGCTCTTCTTGCAAAGAAGGCTCTTATGAGACCCGTTGATTCAGAAAATGCTGATCCCTTCTATGCTGACCTTGAAAAGGAAATGCTCGAAAAGATCAACGGGCTCGGCATCGGACCTCAGGGCTTCGGCGGTAAGACTACAGCAATCGGTCTTAACATCGAAACTCTTCCCACACACATCGCAGGTATGCCTTGTGCAATCAACATCAACTGCCATGTAACACGCCATAAGTCGGAGGTAATCTAAAATGGATAAGAAAATCACTTTACCCCTTACAGAAGAACTTGCTCGTTCACTTAAGGCTGGCGACAGAGTTTTACTTTCAGGTTATATCTACACTTCAAGAGACGCAGGTCACAAGAGAATGTGCGAAGCTCTTGCAAGAGGCGAAGAACTCCCCATCGATCCTATGAACGCAACAATTTATTATGTAGGCCCCACACCCGCTAAGCCCGGTACAGTAATCGGCTCAGCAGGCCCCACAACAAGTGGCCGTATGGATGCTTATGCTCCTACAATGATGTCAGTTGGCGCAAGAGGTATGATCGGTAAGGGTGCAAGACTTCCCGAAGTTGTTGAAGCAATGAAGAAGTACAGCGGTGTATACTTCGGTGCAATCGGCGGTGCAGGTGCACTTCTTGCAAAGTGCATCAAGTCAGCTGAGCTTATCGCTTATGAAGATCTTGGTGCAGAAGCTCTCAGAAAGCTCTATGTTGAAGATATGCCTCTTATGGTTATCATCGACTCAGAAGGTAACAACCTTTACGAGCTCGGCAGAGAAGAATATCTCGCTTCAAAGAAATAAATTTAATACAGAAACTCCCTCTGCTTCGGTAGAGGGAGCTTTACTTATATAGTCACAAAAAGTCGTTTGATTGGGAGTATACTTGACTTATTATGAAAAATATGTTAACATATCAACGCATTAAAACATTATAAGTTCAGGAGGCAAAACAATGAAAAGATTTATTAAAAGTACAATGGCAATCCTTCTTGTTCTCACTCTTATGTTCGGTATGACAAGTGCTCTTGCTGTTGAAACAGAAAAGCAGTACTATGACTACGGCTCATACGTACTTCTCGGCGACAGTATTGCAAGCGGTTGGAGTGACGTAGAAGACAGAGAAACAAGATTCGTTCGTGTAGAAGGCTCTTACGGTGCATATCTCGCTGATGACCTCGGTCTTACTGATTCATATCATCCTATGGCTTGTATCGGTTTCAGAACAATCGAAATGCGCTATATTTTTGAGGAAAACTATGAAGCTGACCGTTTCCTCTACTATTCAATCGACGATGATTTAATGGATAACGTATATGCGCCCGCAATGCGCGAAGCAGTTAAGAATGCAGGTCTTATCACACTTAACATCGGTGGTAATGACTGGGGTTCATTCCTTGGCTGGCACGTTTTCGAAATTATGGACGAATTTGAAGAAACAAACGCTGAATTTCTCACTCAGGCAAGAGCTTATCTTGAAGAAGCAGGTGTAGCTCGTGATACAGTTGAAACACTTGCAAGTATTGCTCAGATTACAGGTTGTCTTCCCAAGTTCCTCGAAGTTCTTCCTAAGGCACTTGAAACAGGCTTAACAAACTATTTTGAAAACTGGAACTATATGATTGAGGATATCTATGCACTCAATCCCGATGTTACACTTGTTGTAATCGGTATGTTCGATACTTCATTACAGGCTGAATCAACAGCAGACGGTGCTCTTGAATCAACAATTACAGCCCTCAATATCGGCGAAACAATTTCAAACATTGCAAACATTCCTATGAAGGAAGGCGCTGAAAAGTACGGCTATATCCTTATCGAACCCAAGGGCATCGAATGTGAAAAACAGCATCCCAGTGCAAAGGGTCACAGAAAGATTGCAGACCTTATTCTTGAAGCACTTCCCGATGCAGGATTCCCTTATAAGGATGTTGATGTAAACTCAAAGAATTACAGCGATATTCAGTCACTTTGCAAAAAGGGTATTATGACAGGCGTTACAGAAACAGAATTTGCTCCCGAAGCAAACCTTACAAAGGCTCAGTTCAGCTTTGCTCTCAATAAGATTGCAGGCGTAGAAAATGCTGCAGGCACAGAAGGTAGCATCAAGAGAATGGAAATGGCAAAGGCTTTTGTTGAAACAGCATTCGCTGAAAACTTCGGCAAGGGTCTCAAGTCAATTGTTTTCGCTCTCAAGCTTCTCATCAATGATGGTGCTTTAGATATGGCAGCATTCGTTACAAGAGCAGAAGGCGCAGCAATTATCTGCGATTATATGGCTCTTTGATTTGTAACTGATTAAATTATTAAAACTCTCTCTGTTGATGCAGAGGGAGTTTTTCGTTTCTTAAGATTATCTTAACTCTTCATAATTACCCTTGATTTCTCCCATAGTAAATGCTAAACTGAAAACAGAACAAAGGAAAGGTGGCTTTGTTATGAAAAAGTCAGTTAAAATAGCTTCAATAGTTGCCGGCTCTCTGTTTCTCGGTAATACACTTCTGATGTCGGTAATTGCTAATTTTAATATTGGATTGGTGCCTGTAG
>JAFOXT010000088.1 GCA_017425745.1 Clostridia bacterium
AACGAAAAGAGAATGCTCCAGGAAGCTGTTGACGCACTTATCGACAACGGCAGAAGAGGCAGACCCGTAACAGGTCCCAACAACAGAGCACTCAAATCTCTTTCCGATATGCTTAAAGGTAAGCAGGGCCGTTTCAGACAGAACCTTCTCGGTAAGCGTGTTGACTATTCAGGCCGTTCGGTTATCGTTGTCGGTCCCGAACTCAAGCTCTATCAGTGCGGTCTTCCCAAGGAAATGGCACTTGAGCTCTTCAAGCCCTTCGTAATGAAGAGACTTGTTGAAACAGGTGTTGCAGCACATATCAAAACAGCAAGAAAAACCGTTGACCGTCAGGAAAAGTGTGTATGGGACGCTCTTGAAATTGTAATCAAGGATCATCCCGTAATGCTCAACCGTGCTCCCACACTTCACAGACTCGGTATTCAGGCATTTGAACCCGTACTTGTTGAAGGTAAGGCTATCAAGCTTCATCCTCTTGTATGTACAGCGTTCAACGCCGACTTCGACGGTGACCAGATGGCTGTTCACGTACCTCTTTCAGCAGAGGCTCAGGCAGAAGCACGTTTCCTTATGCTTGCTGCTAACAACCTTCTTAAGCCTTCAGACGGAAAGCCCGTAGCCGTTCCCACACAGGACATGGTTCTCGGCTCATACTATCTTACACTTGAAATTGCAGGCGCAAAGGGTGAGGGTAAGGTATTCCGTGATGTAAACGAAGCAAGACTTGCTTATGATTCAGGTGTTATTGACCTTCATGCAAGAATCAAGGTTCGTTTCACAAAGGAAGTTGACGGCGTTAAGAAGTCAAAGATTATTGAAACAACACTCGGTAAAATTATCTTCAATGATCCCGTTCCTCAGGATCTTGGCTTCATTGACAGAAATGACCCCGAAAATATGTTCCGCCTTGAGGTTGAAGGCCTTGTAAACAAAAAGCTTCTTGGTAAGGTTATTGCAAGATGTATCCAGGTACACGGCACAGCCAAGACAGCTGAGGTTCTTGACAACGTTAAGAATCAGGGCTACAGATATTCAACACGAAGCGGTATCACCGTTGCTGTTTGTGACGCAACAATTCCCTCAACAAAGAAGGATATTCTTGCAGAAACAGAAGCTCAGGTTGACGAGGTTAACAGAAAGTACAACCGTGGTCTTCTTTCAAATCAGGACCGTTCAAGACAGGTACTTAAGGCTTGGGATACTTGTACAAACCGTGTTGCTGATGCTCTTACAGGTTCATTCGAGGCTACCAACCCCATCTGGATGATGCTTGACTCAGGTGCCCGTGGTTCTAACAGCCAGCTTCGTCAGCTTGCAGGTATGCGTGGTCTTATTGCCAACACAGCAGGTAAGACAATCGAAGTACCCATCAGAGCTAACTACCGAGAAGGTCTTAACGTTCAGGAATACTTCATTTCATCACGTGGTGCGCGTAAAGGTCTTGCCGATACAGCGCTTCGTACAGCTGACTCAGGTTACCTTACACGTCGTCTTGTTGACGTTTCACAGGATGTTATTATCCGTGAAGAGGACTGTGGCTGCACAGAAGGTCTTGAAGTATACGATATCATGGACGGTAACCGTATTCTTGAATCACTTTCAGAAAGACTCAAGGGCCGTTACCTTCTTAACAACCTTATTGATGATGAAACAGGCGAGCTTGTTATGGATAATGACCATATGCTCACTGAAAAGGATGCAGACAAGATTGATGCATACCTCACAGCTAAGATGAATAAAGCTCTTGATGAGGGTATGCCCAAGGAAGAAGCTCAGAACATCAGAAGAATTACAATCCGTTCACTTCTTACTTGTAACTCAGACCACGGCGCTTGTATCAAGTGCTACGGTGCAAACCTTGCATCAGGTCAGCCTGTTACAGTTGGTGAAGCAGTTGGTATTATCGCTGCTCAGTCAATCGGTGAACCGGGTACACAGCTTACAATGAGAACCTTCCACACCGGTGGTGTTGCGTCAGGTGCCGACATCACACAGGGTCTTCCCCGTGTCGAAGAACTCTTTGAAGCACGTAAGCCCAAGACACTTGCAATTATCTCAGAAATTGACGGTGTTGTTTCATTTGAAACAATCAAGAAGAATCCCCACATCGTTGTTACAAACGAAGAAACAGGGGAGAGAAAGGAATACTTCCTTACCTTCGGTGCAAGAGCAAGAGTTTCAGAAGGCCAGTTCATTAAGAAGGGCGAAACAGTTACTGAAGGTTCAGTTGATCCCAAGGACGTACTCAACGTTATGGGCGTAAACGCAGTTCACGACTACCTTATCAGCCAGGTACAGCTCACATACCGTACCCAGGGTGTTGACATCAACGACAAGCACATCGAAGTTATTGCACGTCAGATGATGAAGAAGGTAAGAGTTGAAGACGAGGGTGATACAAATCTTCTTCCCAACTCAGTTGTGGATAAGAAGGAATTCCGTGATGCAAACAGAGTTATCAGAACAAGAATGGAAGCTACAGGTGAAGAGCTCAGAGAAGCAACCTGTTCACCCATCCTTATGGGTATCACAAAGGCTTCACTTGCAACTGACTCATTCCTTTCAGCTGCATCATTCCAGGAAACAACAAGAGTACTTACCGATGCTGCAATCAAGGGCAAGGTTGATCCTCTTATGGGTCTTAAGGAAAATGTTATTATCGGTAAGCTTCTTCCCTCAGGTACAGGTATGAAGTGCTACAACGAGGTTGAGTTCGTTGACACTGCAGAAAAGGCCGCAAAAGAAGAGGAAGCAGCACTTATCTGGAACTTCTAATATTAAAAGGAGATGTGTTTTGCACATCTCCTTTTTTAATGAATAATTGCGGGTCGCTTCGCTCCGATTAAACTCTCTCAATTACAGAATATGAAACATAAGAAAACACATCCCACGTTAATTTGTCGGGATGTGTTTAACTGTTTTATCAAACCTTAAGCGCAATTTTGAATTTTGCACTTTGAATTTTTATTACTCTTCGGGTGAAAAGCTGTCCTTGCCAACACTGCAAAGGGGACATTCAAAATCATCGGGAAGGTCAGCAAAAGCTGTGCCGGGTTCGATGCCGAGTTCTTCAAGACCTACTTCCTCATCATATTCCCAACCGCAAACGTCACATACATACTTCATAAAAATTACTCCTTTCTGGGTATAACTGTTTCTATAGGGATATTATATAGCATTATATATAAGTTTTGTCAATAGGAAACTGAAATTTTATAGAAAAAATTGTAAGACTTTTTTCGACATGAAAAAATCAACAAAAACAACTCAATATATTTGTTGATAGGTACAGTTGACAGTCCGGCGTAAATAATGGTAAAATGTAGTGATTGATTTGAAGGTGTCTGCTGAAGGACATCACAAAAGTTAAAAAGGAGACAGAATTATGAAACTTCCATCATATCCCGTAATTACGGTTGACCCGTTTTTCAGCATCTGGTCAAGAAGTGACAAGCTTAATGAAAGTGATACCTGCCTTTGGTGCGGAATCAGAAAGCCCATTAAGGGCACAGTAACCTTTGACGGCGTAACTTATCGCTTTTTAGGTGCAGGCGACGAAGAAAAGCTTACTCAGGTTAAAACTGAAATTCTTCCTTATATTTCAGAATATACATTTGAAAACGATAAGCTCAGACTTATTCTCAAAACCTGGTCACCCCTTCTTCTTGATGATTTTCATCTTCTTGCAACACCCGTTGCTTATTTTGATTTTGAGGTTCAGAACCTTACAGGTGAAGAAAAGGCTGTTTCTGTTTCAATTGAGGCTTCAGAGGAGCTTTGCTATGACCGTAAGGTTAAGGAGACAGTTTGCTATACCTCTAACTTCTCGGGCTTTTTATACGCAAAAATGGGCAGAACGAAGCAGAATCCTATTTACATTTCAGGTGACGGAGTTTCAGCTGACTGGGGTTATTATCTTATTTCAGGCGGCAGTGTTTCAGCTTCACGCCACGGAATCAAGTCAACTCACACAGTTAATGTAAACAAGGTTCAGCGTTTTTCAACCCTTATGGCATATGATGACATTTATTCAATTGAATACTTCGGTGAAAAGCTGAAGGGTCTCTGGACAGAAAAGTTCAGCTCAATTGAAGAAGCTCTTAAGTTCTGCACAGACAACAGAGCAGACCTTCTTAAGAGAATCAAGGCTCAGAACGAGCTTATTCTCAAGGACAGCAAGGAATTCGGCGAGGATTATCAGAAGATTCTTTCTGCAGCTGCAAGACAGGTTCTTGCTGCACACAAGCTTGTAAGAAACAGCAAGGGCGAGCTTCTTTATATGTCAAAGGAATGTCATTCAAACGGTTGTATCAACACAGTTGACGTTTCTTATCCCGCACTTCCTATGTATCTTCTCTATGCTCCTGAGCTTGTTAAGGCAATGTGCACCGGTATCTTTACCTTTGCAAATATGCCCTTATGGAAGGCTGATTTTGCTCCCCACGATATCGGTCGTTATCCTTGGGCAAACGGTCAGGTTTATGCTCTGGCTCCTGCACATCATCTTCCTCACCACAGAATCAGCTACCGCAGAGTTTACAAAAAGAAATCAATGAATATCTTTATGCCTCAGTTCCAGATGCCCGTTGAGGAATGCGGTAATATGCTTGTTATGGCTTATTCTTACTACAAAATGACAGGGGATAAGGCTTTCCTTAAGGAAAACTTCGAACTGCTTTCAAAGTGGGCTGATTTCCTTAAAAACAAGGGAATTGACCTTGATAACCAGCTTTGCACTGATGACTTTGCAGGTCACAGCAAGCGTAACGTAAACCTTGCAATAAAGAGCATTATGGGCAGAGCTTGCTACAACAGAATCTGCGAGGCTCTCGATATAGCTGACGAAAGCTTGTTTGAAGCAAAGCAGGACGCAGAAAAGCTTATCGCACTTTGCGATACAGACGGTTATCTTCCCTTTGCACTTTCAAAGAAGGATTCATGGAGCCTTAAGTACAATATGGTATGGGATATTGTTTTCGGCTTTAACATCTTTGATGAAAAGCTTTACGAGGCTGAAACTATGAAGTACAGAGATGAGCTCAACAAGTACGGTGTACCTCTTGATTCAAGAAAGGATTTCACAAAGACCGACTGGATGCTCTGGGCAGCTTGCCTTGATAAAACAGGTGAGAATGTAAAGTCATTCTCAAAGACTATTGTAGACTTCCTTGCTGAAAGCGAAAGCAAGGTATGCTTCTCAGACTGGTATGACACAAAAACTGCAAAGCAGTGCGGCTTTGACCACAGAACTGTTCAGGCAGGCTTATGGATGCCGGTTTTAAATGCAAAAATGCAGGAGAAATGATAAATAGCCCCTCGGTCACTAAATGATTGAGGGGTTACTTGTTGGATAGGAAAAAATATGAAAGATTATAATTATACCGGCTACAATATAAATCTAAAGGAGAATGCAAGAAATCTCAGAAAGTCAATGACTGAT
>JAFOXT010000089.1 GCA_017425745.1 Clostridia bacterium
ACAGACCGGGAGCGGCACATATTCTTACAAAAAGATTATCGTGCTTACCTGCATACTTAATGAATTCATAGCTGATTCCTGTAACAAAGGGAAGAATAAAAAGCTTAACTGCCATCCATACAAGTCTCTGATTACGAAGCTCAGGTGCAATAACCGAAACAGCTGATGAAATAATAACACTTATAATAAGAATTACAAATATAAAGCTTGTACCGCATCTGGGGTGAAATCTTGTCTGCTTTTTTACGTTTTCTACAGTAAGCTCCTGACCACTTTCGTAGCAGAAAATTGTTTTATGCTCTGCTCCGTGATACATAAATGTTCTTTTAATGTCTTTCATCAGTGAAACAAGAGCAATATATGCAACAAAAATTGCCATTCTGATAACACCCTCAAAAAGGGCACGGAAATCTGTAAGCTTATCGCCTGCAAGGTGGTTGATACCGTCTACAATAAGTGACGGAAGATAGAAGAAAAGAAGAAACGCAAGTCCGACACCGAGAACAGATGCAACAGCAGTAAGAACATTCATTACACTCTTGCTGAGGTGATCAGATAGCCATTTATCAAGCTTTGACTGATTTTCTTCGCTTTCTTCAAGGTCTTCAAGTCCGCTCTTTTCAGCTGACATCATAAGACATTTATAGCCGAACATCATTGATTCAATATAATTTACAATACCTCTTATCATCGGCCAACCGAGAGGCTTGAATTTATCCTTAAAATGCTTGACTTCTACAAGCTCTGTGTCAATATTACCGTCAGGGCAACGCACTGAAACTGCAGCACCTTTAGGACCCATCATCATAATACCTTCAATGAGAGCCTGACCGCCAACGGAAATTTTAGTTTCTTTGTTACTCATTATAGTCTCCTTTATTATTAAATTCCTTTATGAAATAAAATTCTTAAGTGGTGAAATATCAAGTTCTGCAAATTTTTCCATAAACCCATAGAAAGCTTCCGCAATTTTCTTAACGCCGCCTTCTGTATCACTTTCTAAATTCAGAGGCATAATCGGATCGTGAACGCTGAGTCTTAATAAAAGCCAGCCTTTAAACTCATCAAAGAAAATTCTTATGCCCTCTCTGTTATCGTCAGCAATTCGCCAACCACTCTGGTTTTCAGCAAAATCAGCAAGCTCTTCAATTACTTTATTACCGTATGATTTAAAATCCTCGCATTTAATTTTAAATCGAAGTTCAGTTGCTTCCTTCGGGTCTTTAAGCTTTTCAATAAGTGAATCAAGCTTTTTGCCCTCTTTGCCGAGCTGTGCCATTTTTATAACAATTTTTGTCACAAGGTAAGCGCCGTCGTCAAGATAATAATTCTCTCTGAAAGCTGCGTGTCCTGATGTTTCAATTGCAAGCGGACAGTTTACTCCTTCGCTCTGAAGCCTTATCTGTTCATTGATAACATTTCTGTAGCCTCTCTTGAATCGGTAATGAACACCGCCGAGATTGTTATTTATAAACTCTGTAAGACCGGTTGAGGTAACACTGTCGGTAACAATTGTTCCACCTTCATTTCCTTCCAACGCGAGAAGTGACGCAAGTGCAACAAGACGGTTTCGGTTGATTTCTTTTCCGTTTTCGTCTACACAGCCTGCTCTGTCAACATCAGTATCAAATATTATACCAAGATCTGATTTGCTGTCAATCACAGCCTTACAAATTGAAGCCATAGCATCTTTATTTTCGGGGTTAGGAATATGATTAGGAAATGTTCCGTCCTTCTCCAGGAACTGACTTGCACTTACATCAGCACCAAGCGGTCCAAGCACGTCAGTTGCGTAAAATCCGCCTACACCGTTGCCTGCATCAACAGTAATCTTGAATCCTTCAAGAGGTTTCTCGTAATTTTCAGCATTAACTCCGTCACAAATCATTTTGCGAAGACGCTTTGAATATATTGCCATAAAATCAACAGAAGTAACATCTGTTTTGTTGCCAGTGATTTCATAAGGCTCTGCTGCGTAAGTGATTATATCAGAAATATCTGAAGGGTTAAGACCGCCTTCAGCAGTGAAGAATTTAAGTCCGTTTCTGTTGAAGGGATGATGGCTTGCAGTAATCTGAACCGATGCTGCTGCATCAAGGTCAACAGTTGTCATAAACATAGCAGGAGTTGATGCATAAGAACAGTCATACACATTGTACCCGAAATCAGAAAGTGCATTTATTACCTGCCTTTTGATTCGTTCTGCTGAAATTCTTGAATCGTGACCTACAGCGATTCGTGCACCCTTTTCAACTCCGTTTTTGTTAAGAAAACGGCAGAAGCCTATTGTAAGGTCAAAAACTGCTTCATCAGTAAGCTGAATATTTTCACCGACCACACCTTCAGAAGCGACACCGCGAATATCAGAGCCGCTTTTTAAAGGAAGATAAAGTTCAGTTTTATTCATTTAAATCACCTTTTTCAATTGATTTTTCATGCACCTCAAGAAGGAGCTTATAAAACGGAGTGAATACCTTTATTGCTTCACTGAGTTCATCATAAATCTTGCCATTGAACAGATTTTCCATATCTGTTCCTGTTTTACAGAAGTAAATATATTTTGTATTGAAATAAGGCTTAAGACCTTTTTCAATTTCATCATAGCCATCTTTTGGTTTTTTATAAGGAAAAACATCAGGAAAAGCTCCGAATTTTTCAATTGAAGATATAGCAGCTTTATACTTTTTCTGATTATTAAGCATATGCTCACGGTAAATGCTCATTATTTTCGGATCTGAACCGAAAATACCTATTCCGTAAGAATAACTTCCCGGGTAAAATTCAAACCACATGCAAGGCTGATATCTGTACTGATGCTTATCTCTCATAAACATGCACCATACATTTGCTCTGTAAAGCTCTTTATTTTTTGATCGCCTTGTATCTCTTCTTATTCTTGAAACCATCTTTGTAGGAATAAGATTCATTTTAGGGTCGATTTTATAAAGCTCTTCACTTAAATCAGAAGCAAGAAGACGCATAGGCACAATAGCCCCCTGCTTAATTTCCTCTTTTACTGTTTCGTAAAAATCCTTGCTGTCGTTGAATTTGTTGAGTTCAAGAAGAAACAACGCGTTTCTGTCAATGCCCCTGAAGTCACCCATATCAGTTTTCTTCCTTTTCTGTTCTTTTAAGCACTTCGTTTGCAGCATACATAACTGCTACCTTACCGCTGTGGAAATTAAGTCCGCCCTGAAGCCAGACTGCAAAAGGCTCACGTAACGGTGCATCAGCTGAAAGCTCAATTGAAGAGCCGAGAGTGAATGCGCCTGCAGCCATAATAACCTTACTGTCATAACCGGGCATATCCCAAGGCTCAGGAGTAACAAACGCATCAACAGGTGCACCCTTCTGAAGTCCCTGACAAAAAGCAATCAGCTTATTTTCATCCTGAAGCTTAACTGCCTGAATAATGTCGTGTCTGCTTTCGTTAACACCGGGAGTTACACCGTAGCCCATAAGCTCGAATAAGCTTGCAGTAAATACTGCTGTTTTAAGAGCTTCACCAACAACGTGAGGACCATTGAAAACGCCCATAAAAAGCTCTCTGCTGTGGCCAAGTGTTGCGCCTACTTCTCTGCCGAGACCGGGTGTTGTCATTCTGTATGCGCACTGTTCAACTAATTCGTGCTTACCTGCAATATATCCACCGGTTTTAGCAATACCTCCACCGGGATTTTTAATAAGCGAACCCGCCATAAGGTCAACACCGATATCTGTAGGCTCAAGCTTTTCTGTCCATTCGCCGTAACAGTTATCAACCATTACCATTGTACCCTTATGCTTTTTAGCTATATCTACAACCTTTTTGATTTCTGAAACTGAAACTGTAGGTCTTAAGCTATAGCCTCTTGAACGCTGAATATAAACCATGCGCACTGATGATTCATTAAGTCTCTTTTCAATTGCGTCATAGTCAATTCTGCCGTCAGCATCAAGGTCAACCTGATCGTAAATCACACCGAAATCCTTAAGAGAGCCCATATTTTCTTCGCTTTCCGAAAGACCGATTACGGGATGAATTGTATCATAAGGCTTACCTGTAACACTAAGCATTACATCACCGGGACGGAGCACACCGAAAAGCGCTACAGCAAGAGTATGTGTACCGCAGGTAAAATTATGTCTTACAAGTGAATCCTCTGCACCGACAGCTTCAGCAAACACGCGGTCAATAATTTCACGGCCTCTGTCGCCATAACCATAGCCAGTGCTTTCAGTAAAGCAGCTTTCACTTACACCGCCGTTGATAAATGCCTTCAGCATTTTCTGCTGATTATATTCTGTGATGGAATCTATATTTTCAAACTGAGCCTTCGCAATTTCTGTTGCTTTTTTTGAAAGCTCAACTATTCTGCTGTCAAAATCAAACATTAGTTATCCTTTCTGTTTACATACGCTATTAAACTGTCTTTTTTAAATCCTATATGCTCATAAAATCCTTTTGCTGAGTCGTTAAGAGCAATTACATAAGGTGTTTTACCATTCCTTAAAAGGTCGTTCACAAGAGAAATAACAACCTTTCTTCCATATCCCTTGCCTTTACAGTTATTGCTTGCAGCAACACCGCTGAGAAGAGCCTTACTGTCTGTTTCGGCAGAAGTAATTGCACAGGCAATAATACCGTCATCTTCTCTGATGCATTTGCCTCTTGCAAGATTTCTTCGTTCTCTGAACAAATAATCAGAGAGAAAAGACAGATA
>JAFOXT010000090.1 GCA_017425745.1 Clostridia bacterium
AGACCTTACAATCGAACAGATTGCAGCACTTTACAAAGGTGAGATTACAAACTGGAGTGAAGTTGGCGGAGCAGATGCACCGGTAGTTTTAATCGGTAGAGAAGCTGCATCAGGCACAAGAGATGGCTTTGAATCAATCACAGACACAGAAGATGCATGCAAATACAATCAGGAACTTACATCAACAGGTGATGTTGTTCAGACAGTATCTTCTAACCCGAACGCTATCGGATATGCATCACTTGCATCTGTAAAAGATTCAGTAAAGCTTATCTCAGTTGAAGGGGTAACACCTTCTACAGAAACAATCCAGAACGGAAGCTACAAGATTCAGAGAAATTTCGTAATGGTAACTAAGAAAAATGCAGAACTTTCACCTGCAGCAAAAAGCTTCTTCGAATTTGCAACATCAAGTGCAGCTGATGAATGGATTATTGAAGCAGGAGCAGTTCCTGTAAAAAGATAATAAGATGGTCTTTTCGGGGAATGTCAAAGACTTGGCGTTCCCTATTAGACTATAGACATAACATAACTCATTCGTCAGAAAGGATGGTGTAAATGAGCAAAGTTAAAAAAGCATCCGTCGTATTAGAGAGAGCAATGAACTGTATTTTCACAGTCTGCGGATTTCTGACAATTGCATTTGTACTTCTGATAACAGGATTTCTTGTTGTAAGTGGATTGCCGGCAATTAAAGAAATAGGAATTATAGATTTTCTGTTTGGCACAACATGGGCATCAACCGCACAAACACCGTCATACGGAATTCTTCCGTTTATCTTAAGCTCCATATACGGAACCTGCGGTGCAATTGTAATCGGTGTGCCAATCGGGATACTGTGTGCAATATTCCTTGCAAAAATGTCAAGTCCTAAGATTTCAGGAATAGTAAGCAGTGCAGTGGATTTACTGTCAGGCATTCCGTCTGTAGTATACGGCCTTGTCGGTATGATAGTTATAGTGCCTCTGGTAAGAGAAACATTCAACCTTCCTGACGGCGCAAATCTTTTCTCAGCAATTATTGTACTTACGGTTATGATTCTTCCGTCAGTAATCTCAGTATCTGAAACTGCAATAAGAAGCGTACCAAGAGAATACGAAGAAGCATCACTTGCACTTGGCGCAACTAAGACAGAAACGGTATTCAAGGTAGTAGTTCCTGCAGCAAAAAGCGGAATTTTAACATCGGTAGTGCTTGGAATAGGCAGAGCTATAGGTGAGGCAATGGCAGTTATGATGGTGGCGGGCAATGTTGCAAATATGCCCGGGCTTTTCACAAGTATCAGATTCCTTACAACAGCAGTTGCAAGTGAAATGTCCTACTCATCAGGACTGCAGAGAGAAGCACTTTTCTCGATCGCATTGGTACTCTTCGTTTTCATAATGCTTATCAATGTAGTATTGAATTTAATCGCTAAGAAGAAAGAGAGGTAAATAGGTAATGCACGAAAAAATATCTGCAGAGAGAAAAATTAAATGCGGAATCTTAAACGGACTTATGTACGCATCAGCAGGACTTATCTGCCTTATACTTCTTGGCTTAATCGGATATATACTCTACAGAGGTCTTGGAAACATTTCGTGGGAGCTTCTTTCAACAAAACCAAGCCTTATCAGAGGTACTACCGGAATTTTGCCTAACATCCTTAATACATTATATATTATCCTGATCACTCTGGTAATTGTTCTTCCTTTAGGCGTAGGAGCGGCAATTTACTTAAACGAATATGCAAGTAATAAAAAAATAGTTCGCATTATAGAGCTAGCAACAGAAACATTATCGGGAATACCCTCAATTATTTACGGTCTTGTAGGTATGCTGATTTTTGTTCAGTTTTTCTCACTTGGAACATCCCTTATAGCCGGAAGCTTCACCCTTGTTATTATGACACTTCCGACAGTTATCAGAACAACTCAGGAAAGTCTTAAAACGGTCCCGAACGGATACAGAGAAGGTTCCCTTGCTTTGGGAGCAGGAAAATGGTATATGATAAGAACTGTAGTTCTTCCATCTGCAATAGACGGTATTGTAACCGGATGTATTCTTTCTGTAGGAAGAATAGTAGGAGAGAGTGCAGCACTTCTCTTTACGGCAGGTATGGCAAATGAAATACTTAACTTAAAGGATGCGGTTCTTCCCGGTAACGCAGGCTCAACACTTACGGTTTCGTTGTATATGTACGCAAAAGAAAGAGGAGAATTTGAAATAGCATTTGCAATTGCTGCAATACTTCTTGTACTGACATTTATTATCAATATGTCTGCGAAAATGGCAGCTAAAATTCTCAAGAAAGGAAGGGGATAATCAATGAGCGATATTATAAAAGCTTCAAACTTAAATCTCTGGTATGGAACAAATCACGCACTTAAGGATATAAACTTAAGCTTACCTCAAAAGGAAATTACAGCGTTAATCGGACCGTCAGGATGCGGTAAGTCAACATTCTTAAAAACACTTAACAGAATGAATGACCTTGTTGAAGGATGCAGAATTGAAGGTCTTATTACACTTGACGATATAGACATTTATAAAGATATGGATGTAAACATATTAAGAAAAAGAGTAGGTATGGTATTTCAAAAGCCAAATCCATTCCCAATGAGTATTTACGATAACATTGCATATGGCCCCAGAATTCACGGAATTAAATCAAAGGTAAAGCTTGATGAGATTGTTGAGCGGTCATTAAGACAGGCTGCAATCTGGGATGAATGTAAGGACAGACTCAGAAAAAGTGCTCTTGGTATGAGCGGCGGTCAACAGCAAAGACTTTGCATTGCACGAGCTTTGGCGGTTGAACCTGAAGTTCTTCTTATGGATGAACCAACAAGCGCACTCGATCCCATCTCCACATCAAAAATTGAGGATCTGGCAGTAGAACTTAAAGAGAAATATACAATCGTTATGGTAACTCATAACATGCAGCAGGCGGCAAGAATTGCAGATAAAACAGCATTCTTCCTGCTTGGTGAGGTTATTGAATTTGATGAAACAGAAAAGATGTTCTCAACACCTCGTGATAAGAGAACAGAAGACTATATTACAGGAAGGTTTGGTTGATATGAGAAACAGATTTGATGAACAATTAAACAATCTGAATAATGAACTTATCACAATGGGTGCTCTTTGTGAGGAAGCAATCTCTGCTGCAGTAAAACTTCTGATTGAAAACGATCATGTTATGAAAGAAAATGTTCTTGAATCCGATAAGCAAATCGACCAGAAAGAACGCGATATAGAAAACCTTTGCATGAAACTTTTAATGCAACAGCAGCCGGTAGCAAGTGACCTTCGTACAATCTCTTCTGCACTTAAAATGATTTCTGACATGGAGAGAATCGGCGATCAGGCATCAGATATTGCGGAGATTGCAGAATATGCTTACGGAAGCGGCATGCAGAGCGAAATTCATATTGCTGATATGGCAAGAGCAACTATCCGTATGGTAACAGACAGCATTGAGTCATTTGTCAAAAAAGATACAGAGCTTGCATATACCGTAATTGAACATGATAACATTGTAGACGATTTGTTTGATAAGGTGAGAAGTGAACTCATAAGCGCGATTGAATCAAAAACTGCAAACGCAGAGGCACTTATTGACCTTATTATGATTGCAAAGTATTTTGAACGAATCGGTGATCATGCCGAAAACATTGCGGAATGGGTTATTTACTCAATTACAGGAAAACACGCAAAAGACGATAAGTAAATTGTTTGTTTTGATGAAATATGACTGATTTATTGAAAATGAAGACCTTATATGATATAATATTAGTGTAAATCGTTTTTCGGAGGTGTGAGTAAATGATTTATTTTTTAGAAGATGACGCAAGCATACAAAAGCTTGTTTGCTATGCACTTGCCAAGGAAGGCTACGAAATAAAAGGCTTGTCTTTGCCAAGTGAATTTTGGAAAGAAATTCAGGAAGAAATCCCTGAGCTTATTTTGCTCGATATAATGCTGCCGGAGGAGGATGGCATATCTATCCTGAAAAAGCTCCGTGAAGATAAAAAGTATCAGGATATACCCGTTATTATGATTACCGCTAAAACAAGCGAATTCGATAAAGTAACAGGCCTTGACATGGGTGCTGATGATTATATTACAAAGCCATTTGGTATGACAGAACTTGCTTCCCGTGTAAATGCGGTCCTAAGAAGATATAAGAAAACACAGGTTGTCAATACTAAGGAATTTGTGTTAGGGAATTTGTACGTAAATCCTGAAAAGCATATTATAAAATTAAACGGCGAGGATCTGGTTCTCTCTTTCAAGGAATATTCACTCCTTCTTATCTTACTTGAAGCTGACGGTAAGGTAGTAAGCAGGGAAGAGCTTCTCACTAAAGTGTGGGGAGAGTTTTATGAGGAGTCAAGAACTCTTGATGTTCATATAAGAAAGCTCAGAGTAAAGCTTGAAAATTCCGATGTGAAAATAGAGACCGTTAAAAATATAGGTTATAAGTTAGGAGGAGCAGATAATGAACAGTAAAATATTTCGTTCCAACTTTATAACATCCCTACTTGTACTTATAGTAACTATTGTTCTTATTTTCGGTGTGCTGTTTGAGTATTTTGAAACTCAGCTCACAAATGAGCTTGGAAGTGAAGCAGACTATATAGCTCATGCAATTGAAAATGATGGAGTTTCGTACATCAATAATTTTAAGAATGATAAAAAAAGAATCACTCTTATAGATGAAAATGGTGTAGTGATCGCAGATACTTCTGCAAACGAATCTGAGCTTGATAATCACTCAGACCGTGATGAAGTAAAAAAGGCAATGAAAGATGGATCGGGAACAAGCGTAAGATATTCAGATACACTTATGGAGAAGACAATCTATTATGCAGTGCGTTTGGATGACGGTAATATTTTAAGAGTATCCACAACACAGCAGTCAATTATTGTTATCTTACTTGGACTCATGTATCCGATACTCATAGTTCTTGTAATTGCTCTTATCATAACCGTTATACTGTCATACAGAGTATCAAAGTCAATCATTAATCCTATAAATTCACTTGACCTTGAACATCCTGAAAATAATGACACATATGAGGAACTTACACCGCTTTTAAAGAAAATATCTTTACAGAAACGACATATCAATGAGCAAATCCGTACCGCAGAACAAAAGCAGGAGGAATTCCGTCTCATTACAGAAAATATGACAGAAGGATTTTTGGTAATTGATAATCAGGCTAACCTTTTAACATATAATTCAGCAGCATTAAAGCTTCTTGATATTACTGATGTTCAAGAGGGTACTGTGTTAATGTTAAACCGTACAAAGGGATTCAGAGACACTGTTCAAAGAGTTCTTACAGGCGAGCATTCAGAAAGTACGATTAACATTGATGACAAACACTATAATCTGATAGCAAATCCGGTATACGAAAATGACCGTGTAATAGGTGCAGTTATTGTTATACTTGATGTAACCGAATATACAAACCGTGAAAAGATGAGAAGTGAATTTACATCAAACGTTTCTCATGAACTGAAATCACCGCTTACTTCTATTTCAGGCTTTGCTGAAATAATGATGGCAGGTGACGTTCCCGGTGAAACGGTTGTAGATTTTTCAAAAACAATCTATAAAGAAGCACAAAGACTCATAAGCCTTGTAAGTGACATTATCAAGATTTCAGAACTTGATGAAAAGAACACAGGCTTTGAGCAGGAACCCGTTGAACTTTTCGAACTTTCCAAATCAGTTACAGAAAGAATGAAACCTGTTGCTGAAAAGAGAAACATTACTCTTAATGTTCTTGGCGGAACAGCAAAGGTTATGGGCGTAAGCAAAATACTTGAAGAAATGATTGAAAACCTTGTAGATAACGCAGTAAAATACAACAAGGACAACGGTACAGTGGATGTAATTGTTACATCGTCTGATAATACTTGTGAGCTTGTAGTACGCGATACAGGTATCGGTATTCCGCAATCAGAACAATCAAGAGTATTTGAACGATTCTACTGTGTAGATAAAAGCCATTCTAAGCTTGTTGGAGGAACAGGACTCGGACTTTCCATTGTGAAACACGGTGCAATGTTCCATGATGCACAAATCAAACTTGAAAGCACTGAAGGTAAAGGAACTTCCATCTCTCTGATATTTAATAAGGCATAAGGAAAGACAATATGTATTTTGAGAAAAGGAGGTATGCATATTGAATAAAATTGATTTTAACAGTAAAAAAGGCTTCATTTGTGATATGGACGGTGTTATATACCACGGCAAAAAGCTTCTGCCCGGTGTTCCGGAATTCATAAAGTGGCTTAACGATGAGAAAAAAGACTTTCTGTTTTTAACCAACAACAGCAGTTATACACCCAAAGAACTGCAGCAACGATTATTTCGTTTAGGTCTTGAGGTTGGTGAAGAACATTTCTATACAAGCGCATTAGCAACATCAGCATTTTTAAAAGAACAGTCTCCGGGCTGCTCAGTATATGCAATCGGTGAATCAGGGCTTATAAAAGCCCTGTACGATGCCGGGATTACGATGAACGATGTTAATCCTGATTATGTTGTAGTAGGCGAAGGAAAGAATTATTCTCTGGACACGCTTACAAAAGCAACGAATCTTGTTCTTGGCGGAGCAAGACTAATCGGAGCAAATTCCGATGTAACCGGTCCTGTTGACGGAGGTATTGCTCCTGCATGCGGAGCACTCGTTTCTCCGATTGAAATGGCAACAGGCGCACACGCATATTTTTGCGGAAAACCGAATCCACTTATGATGCGAACAGGCTTGAGACTTCTTAACTGTCACTCGGCTGATGCGGTTATGGTTGGCGACAGAATGGATACTGATGTGATATCAGGTTTAGAGAGTGGTATGTCAACTGTACTTGTACTTTCTGGAGTTACAAGTGAGGCAGAGGTCAGAACATATGCATATAAGCCTACCGTTGTTCTTGGCGGAGTGGGCGATATCGTTAAGATGGCTGTATCTGCAAAGAAAAATAAAGAATGATAAAATTATACATATATAAAGGCAGATGATTTAAATGAAAAAAATAATTGGTGCTGTTTTGTCAGTTTTGTCTGTTGCTTCTGTTGTTGGTTTTATCTTTATCAGGAAAAAGAACAAAAACGACAAAAATGATTTATAATTTTTCTGTACAACAAGGAGAAAAACAGTAGATTGTATTGACAAATTGACATCATAGTGATAAAATAATTCAAAATTATAGTTATGAAGGTAATCGAAATGAACGTGTCTGTTATGAACACAAGTAAATACTTCTTTAACTACAGCGTAGTCTATTATTTTGGCTATGCTTATTTTGCTATGAAGAAGTTGCTTGTGAGTTTA
>JAFOXT010000091.1 GCA_017425745.1 Clostridia bacterium
CTCCTGAATGAACTTGTTTGTAATAGCCTTCTTTGTCTGATTGAGATATGATGTTTCTGTTGAGAATGATGATGAAACAAGCACAAGGCAGTCTGCAACGTCCTGGAACTTGATTTTTGCGTCACTCTTTGTATATTTACCGCTCTGCTTGAGGTATGCGTCAATCTGCGCAACGGTTGCACTTTTAACTGCGTTGTCAGGTGAACCGCCGAATTCAAGAAAGCTTGAATTGTGGTAATATTCAATCATCTGCTTTTTGTTTGAAAAAGCAAGAGCAACGTTAAGTCTGACCTTGTATTCAGGAAGGTCCTCTCTGTCCTTACCGCTTCTTTCTGTATTCCAGAATTGAACGGAAGAAATTGCATCATCACCTACAAATTCCTTTACATAGTCGCTGATGCCGTTTTCGTAGTAATAAGTAAAGGTTTCAAAGCCACCCTTGATTTCATTTTTTAATTCAAAGCGAACCTTCGGGTTAACAATAGCCTGACGCTGAAGAGTCTGCTGATAATATTCCAGTGATACATCAATATCAGTGAAAACCTCAAGGTCGGGCTTCCATTTAATTCTTGTACCGGTGTCCTTTTTTGTATAAGGCTCACTATGAAGCCCACCCACATTTTCACCCTTTTCAAAGTGAAGGGTGTGTCTTTCACCGCCGGTTTTAATTTCAGCCTCCATATATTCACTGGCAAACTGAGTTGCACAAAGACCAAGACCGTTAAGACCGAGTGAGTATTCATAGCTGCCGCCTGAGTTTGTCTTATACTTACCGCCTGCGTAGAGCTCACAGAAAACAAGCTCCCAGTTAAAGCGGTCATATTTTTCGTTATAGCCAACGGGAATACCTCGGCCGAAGTCCTGAATCTCAACGGAATTATCCTTGAATCTTGTAACAATAATTTTATCGCCGTGGCCTTCTCTTGCCTCGTCAATTGAGTTTGAAAGTATTTCAAAAACCGAATGCTCACATCCGGCAATACCGTTTGAACCGAAAATAACAGCAGGTCTTTTTCTTACTCTGTCCGCACCCTCCAGCATGAGGATATCGTCGTTTGAGTATCCTTGTTTCTTAGCCATTATCCACTTTCCTTTCTGAACGTACTTACAAGGGATTTATACAATATTTAGTAGAAATACCCTCTTAATGACACAACAGTTATAATTTACACTATTTTGAAGAAAAAATCAAGCCTTTTGTGTAAGCAAACGTTTTTTTGCATTCTGCATTTTGCATTTATACACGGCTTTCAACGAACCATTTTCCGTCATCCTCAAACAGAAAGGTAAGCTTTGAGCCGACCTGTATAGTGTATCTTACTGCTGTTCCGCCCACCTTTACGGCAAAGGCTCTTTTCACTTCCTTAACCTTGTCAATTTCATAAACTCTGCCGTCCTCCCATCTGACACTCATAGGCCTTTTATTGCCCTCTTAGTCAATTTCGGCAACAACACTTACATAAACCTTTCTGCTTTGCATTTATGCCACCTACTTAAAAAATTTCCCGGGTAAAGTGTGCTTTATGTTATGGTCAGGAATTTTATCCTCTGTCATAAGACAGCAGTTGAAAATTGCATCTGAACCGAATCTGTCTCTTATTGCAAGAACTGTATCGTCAATTTTTTTCTGTCTTTCGTGACACCTTGAATCACAAAGAAAATCAAGCTGATACGGAGTACCTTCCTTTTGCAGATTAATCGCCCTTACAGTAAGTGCACGTACATTATATGCCCAGTTGTAGCCGTCTTTAAAAAGCTTCATTGCCGTTTTGGCAATTTCAAAAGCAGACTGTGTTGCAAACTCTGTTCCGCACTGAAACTGCCTTGTAACAAGCTGATTATCCCTTATACCAATCTGAACTCCCGTTGCCTCAAGATTATTCTTTTTAAGCTGTCCGGACACATCCTGAGCAAGAGAAAGAAAAACCTTCCACACCTCTTCATTATTCACAAGATCTGCACTGCAGGTCACACCGTGACCCACACTTTTTATGGGCTGCTTGTACCCGTCGGGCATAACTCTTGAATTGTCAAGTCCGTTGGCATATCTCCACAAATCCTCACCTGCAACGCCCAGAAGAAGCTTCAGCCACTCAGGGTCAGAAGCAGCCAACTCCCCTATGGTTTTCACTCCGTAGCGTCTGAGCGTTTCACCTGTGCTTCTGCCCACACCCATTATAGATGTAGCAGGAAGATGCCAAATTTTTTCCTTGAAATTCTCTTTCCTGATTTCGTACACCTCATCCTTACCTGCTATATCACTGCCGAGCTTTGCAAAAATTTTGTTGAATGAAACTCCTATAGAAACTGTTACTCCAAGCTCCTCCTTGAAGGCAGTGCGTATTTCTTCGCAAATTGCCTCTTTTGACCCGAAGGCTCTGATACTACCCGTAATGTCACACCAGACCTCATCGAGGCCCATAGGCTCAATTTTGTCGGTATAACGGGCATATATATCGTGAGCCAGCTTTGAGTATTTTATATATTCGTCAAAATGAGGCTCAATTATAATAAGGTCAGGACATTTTCTTCTCGCCTGCCATAACGGCTCACCTGTTTTCACTCCGTACTTTTTGGCCTCTTCGCTTTTTGCAAGAATAATTCCGTGTCGGTGCTCCTCACTTCCGCCAACGGCAACAGGCTTACCTCTGAGTTCAGGATTAAGACTGCATTCAACAGAAGCATAACAGGAATTCATATCTGAATGTATTATAATTCTTTCCATTGAGAGTCCCCTTTTTTTAATACAAAATGCAAAATTACTGACGAAAACCGTAAGTTTATTTTTTATGTAAAAATTAACTATATATTATTAACATTATTATCATTCTTATCATTATTATATCGTTGCGATTTGCCTGCGAGTTGCTTGTTAACCGACTGTTATTCTGCTTGCTATATCCGCACCTCAGTAATTCCATTCTTCCTTATGAATACTGGGCTTCAGGCTTTCTCTGCCTTTGCTAATTAGCTTGCTGAATTTTGCAGTAGCAACCCTTAAGCAGACCCGAAGCAGATTTACAGTGGTATATATATTCTTTTTATTCTTGTGATAGGGGTGGGATCTGGGTGTGTCGATGGTGTTAAATTTAAAAAGCCCCACAGCACCACCGAACATTTGTTCTTTTTTTATTTTACACTGTTTTATCACCTTTGTCAAGGGTTAATTTCTGCTTTTTGTTGCCAAAAAAGATATAAATCAACAATATTAATTTTAATATTCATTATTTTTTTATAAAATAGTGACAACATATTAACACATACTTCGCTACAAGGAATATAATTAGGGAAATAGACAAAACCAGTTGTTTTGTCGATTATATTTAAGGAGAAAAATATATGTTAAAATCACCGGAAAACAAAAACTGCTATCAGTACCTCAGAGAATGTACTGAAATTTA